>CAZFAW010000187.1:1337-5804 GCA_964517015.1 uncultured Chryseobacterium sp. | reverse complement strand
GCGCCGTTCCATCCGTTCGCCCCGCTGTCGTACATCTGCATCACATAGCAACCGGTGTCCAAACACAATGTCATGGACATCGGTGCGGTGCCCGATGCGTAATTGATGCCCATGTTCATCAGGTTCCAGGAGACCTGACCGGGAGCGGAACCCGCGGTGACGGTGAGGATATGATCGGTGCATGAGCCGGAGGAACAACCCCCGCCGATCGATACCAGTGCGGTGCCGAAGCCAGTGGTGACCAGTGTGCCGGAAGCCACGACCGTGCTGGTGGCATCGTCGATGAAGGAATAGGTCGCGCCGTTCCAACCGTTCCCGAAGGAGTCGTACATGTAAAGGGTGTAACACTCCGGAGGAAGGCACAAGCCGATGCTGGACGGGGCGCCGCCGGAGGCGATCAGGGTGAAGGCCGGATCGTACAGCTCCCAGTAGATCTCTGCCGGTGCCGCGCCGGCCCCCACGGTCATGGTGTAGGTATCGCAGGATCCACAGCCCGTTCCGATGATCACTTGAACGGATGCGAACCCGCCGCTGGCAAGCGTGCCGGTGGTCTGCACGGTGCTCGTGGCCACGTCGGTGATCGTATAGGTCGCGCCGTTCCAGCCGTCACCGCTGTTGTCGTACAGGTACATGACATAGCAGCCCGCAGGGAGGCAGGTGAGGAGGTTCTCGGGGGCCCCGCCACCGATGATGTACATGCCCCATTGATCGTAGATCTCCCACCAGATGTCGCCCGGTGCCGAGCCGCTGGTCACTTCGATCTGTTGGTCGGTGCAGCCGCCACAGCCTCCGCCCAGATCGACGGTCGTGGTGCCGAACCCTCCGGAGGCAAGGGTGCCACCGGCCACCAACGTCGTCGTTCCTTCGAAGTAGATGGCGAACGTTCCACCGTTCCACCCGTCGCCCCCATCGTCGTACATGTACATGGTGTAGCACCCGGGGTCCAGGCATTCACCGGTGTCTTCGGGCGCATCGCCATCGGCCACCACGTTCCCGAACGCATCCACCAGTTCCCAATGGATCTCCGCTTCAGCGGTGCCTCCACCGACCACGATGTCGTAATCCACGCACTGCGCCACGGCACTGCTCGCCACAATGCTGGCAACGCAGAGCAAGGGGAACGTGCGCATACCGCAGCGGATCATTTGAGGGAGGGTCCGGGTTCGCAAGCCGAAGGGTCCAGCGGTTCGAAAGGCTCCTGGGAACGCGGTCGTCGGGACCAGCACGAGAGGCGGATCCCGCTCGGGGCGAGCATCGTGCGCAGCGCTTCGGGATCGAGGGCCGAATCGGATCGCAGCAGAACGAACAGGTTACGGCTCGCGAGATCGGTCCGCGACATGAGCACTCCGTCCACGGCATGGATCATCTGATCCATGTGCAGGGCCTGTTGCGGCGTGCGCAAGCCGTGCACCACGGCCTGCACCTGATCGATGCCATCCGTCGGCTGCGCGCACAGGGAGGCCGCGATGAACGATCCGACAATCAATGCGGTCGAGCGACCTTTGCGGCCCCACCCGGTTCCCATGGCAGCACAAAATACCCCGCATGGCACGCGTGCGAGCGTGACGATCGTCACGCTCCAGCGGAAAGTCGACGAATGGGTAAGGAGCGTCGGCGTGCGCTACTTCAGCGAGCTCACCAACATGGCCCTGCTCACCGAGGAGGTCGGCGAACTGGCGCGGCTCATGGCGCGCACCTACGGCGATCAATCGTTCAAGAAGGGCGAGAAGAAGGACCTGGGGGAGGAAATGGCCGACGTGCTCTTCGTGTTGCTGTGCCTAGCCAACCAGACCGGTGTGGACCTGGATGCGGCGTTCGAGAAGAAGATGCGGAAGCGCACCGCGCGCGATCGTTCACGGCACCGGCGCAACCCGAAGTTGCGATCCTGATCACCAGGGTTTTTCCAGGTCTGCGGCGGCAAAGGTGTGATCGCGCACGCTCCAGTGGCTGCCTGCCGTGCGCTTCAGGGCCAGTGCCTTGCCACCGCCGCCCAGTTTGCGCAGCAGGGCGATCGGCGTGAGCACCAGGAAGAACACCACGCTCAACAGCACGCGGCCGTTGACCCACCCCAATGCGTGTGCGAGCTTGGTCCAGCCGATCGTGATCCAGCCGCCCAACCAGGGGAACAGCAAGCCTATCCCGCCGGCCACCGCGGCGGCGATCACCATCCATTCGCGGTGCGAGAAGAGGTGGAGCACCACGAACCCCGTGGCGATGGCCAGCAGGGTCTCGGTGATCTTCGCGCGTTCCGGCTGCATCAGAACAGGGTATAGATGAACGGTGCCACGGCGCTGCCGCCACCGATCACCAGCAGCACGCCCAGCAGCAGCAGCACGATCACCACCGGTGCGAGCCACCACTTCTTGCGGGCCCAGAGGAAGCCGAAAAGGTCCTTGAGGAAGTCCATGGTGCGAAGATCGCGGTCTAGTCGAGTTTGAATTCCTCCTGCCAGTCGTCGGTGCGCTGCCAGGCCGGCTGTTCGACCTTGTTGAAGAGCAGGTCGCCGATCACCAGGTGGTCCATCTCGGTGCGCATGAAGCACCGGTAGGCATCGTCCGGTGTGCACACGATCGGTTCACCGCGCACATTGAAGCTGGTGTTCACCAGCACGGGTACACCGGTCCTGTCCTTGAACGCGCGGATGAGCCGGTGGAAGCGGGGGTTGGTGTCGGCGTGGACGGTCTGCACCCGCGCGCTGAAGTCCACATGCGTGATCGCGGGCAGGGAGGAGCGTTCATGGTACAGCTTCTCGCGGATGCCGAGGGCTTCGTACCCTTCCGGCAGCGGCTTGCGCAGGTGCTCCTTCACCGGGCGCACGAGCAGCATGTAGGGCGATGCGGCGCCGCGCATGTCGAAGTACCGGTCGGCCTCCTCGGCAAGCACGGCCGGCGCGAAGGGACGGAAGCTCTCGCGGTACTTGATCTTCAGGTTGAGCTTCTTCTGCATGTCGGCATCGCGCGGATCGCCGATGATGCTGCGATCGCCCAGGGCGCGTGGACCGAATTCCATGCGGTCCTGCACCCAGCCGATCACCCGGCCGCGGGCCAGCAGATCGCCCACATGCTCGGCCAGGGCGTTGAAGTCGGTGAAGCGCGTGAAGGGGGCCTTGTAGCGGCGCGCTGTGCGTTCGGCATCCTGCGGCGTGATGGCCGGACCGAGGTAGGCGCCCGCCATGGCATCGGGCCGGGCGGCCACAACGCGGGGTTGCACCGCATGGATGTGGTGCACGGCGAACGCAGCACCGAGCGCACCACCGGCATCGCCCGCGGCGGGTTGGATGAACAAGCCTTCGAAGACCCCCTCCTCGAGCAGCCTGCCGTTGGCCACGCAATTCAGCGCCACGCCGCCGGCCAGGCAGATGTTCGCGCTGCGCGTGATCCGTTTCGCTTCGCGTGCCATGCGCAGCACCACGTCCTCGGTCACCTCCTGGATGGCGAGCGCCAGGTCGCAGTGGTGCTGCCCCAATTCGTCCGTTTCCGGCCGGCGAACGGGGAAACCGAACAACTTCTCCCATTCCGCGTCGTGCACCATGTGCAGCCCGGTGGCGTAGTTGAAGTAGCGCTGGTCGAGCCAGATGCTCCCGTCCTCGGCGATGTCCACCAGTTCCTTGCGGATGATGGACGCGTAGCGGGCCACTTCGGCGGAGCCCTTGCGACCGTAGGGCGCCAGCCCCATCAACTTGTACTCGCCGCTGTTCACGCGGAAGCCGCAGAAGTAGGTGAACGCGCTGTAGAGCAGGCCGAGGGAATGCGGGAAGCGCAGTTCGCGATGGATCGTGATCTGTGCGTTCCGGCCGTGGCAGATGCTGGCCGTTGCCCATTCGCCCACACCGTCCACCGTAAGGATCGCCGCATCGGTGAACGGCGACGCGTAATACGCGCTTGCGGCGTGGCTCAGGTGGTGCTCCGGGAAGTACAGCTTGCGCATCACCGCTCCCGGATCGCCGAACTTCTTGAGCTCGTCGCGGATCACCTTCTTCAGGAAGAGCTTCTCCTTCATCCAGACGGGCATGCTCGTGAGGAAGGAGCGGATGCCCTTCGGCGCGAACCCGTAGTATGTTTCGAGCAACCGCTCGAACTTCAACAGGGGCTTGTCATAGAAGGCGATCGCATCGAGGTCCTCCAGCCGCAGCCCCGCCTCCTCCAGGCAATAGCGCACGGCGTTCGTGGGGAAGCCGGCATCGTGCTTCTTGCGTGTGAAGCGTTCCTCCTGTGCGGCGGCCACCACGCGGCCGTCCACCAACAACGCGGCGGCGCTGTCGTGGTAGAAGGCCGAAATGCCGAGGATCCTCATGCGGGGCGCCGAAGATATCCGGCGGCGCCCCGCAGAGGATCCTCGGCGGTCGTTGGTGGAAGGGACCCGTCAGCCGTTGCCGCTCCCGCTGCCACCGTTCTCGTGCTCTTCGGCCGTCGCTTCACCGAAAGCGGGGCTCTCCGTGTCGCGCAGATCGCCCATGTCCATGGCGTC
>CAZFAW010000187.1:0-1237 GCA_964517015.1 uncultured Chryseobacterium sp. | reverse complement strand
GCGGGCTTGCGTTTCGCCGCGGCCTTCTTCACCACGCGTTTGCGCGCGGGTGCGGCTTTCTTCTTCGCCTTGGCCTTCGCTTTGCGCGAGGCGGCCTTGCGTGGTGCGGTGCGCTTCTTCGCGCTGCTCTTCTTCTTGGGTTTCGAGGCCTTGCGCTTGGGCGCGGTCTTCTTCTTGGCCATGAGGGGGTCGGAGTTTGCCGAAAGCTACGGGTGGCGGGCGCTTGCCACCAATGCCCCGGTCATTTCGTGGCTTCGACGTACAGGCTTTCCACGGACCGTTCGGGTCGATCGATCAACAGTTCGGGCCGCATGCCCTGCCGGTAGGACCGCCGAGACACCTCACGGAACCCGGCCTGCCGCAGCAGCAGGTCCAGGGTCTCGAAGTCGTAGCTGTATTGGTGGGTGTGCTCGCGAGCGTACCGGTTCACGCTGATCATGCCCGTGGCTTCGTGCTCCCCGTACGGGAACACCACGGTGCGGTCGGTCTTGCGTTTCTGGTACAGGTCCAGGTAGAGTTCGCCATCGGGCAGCACCAGCCGGAACACGCCCCCGGGCTTGAGCACGCGAAGGATCTCCCGCAATTGCCGCTTGAAGTGGACATGGGGAATGCAATCGAGGCAGTGTTCGCTGTACACCCCCTGGATGGATGCGTCCGCCAGGGGCAGCGGCCCCCGGGTCAGGTCCCAGCAGAGGTCCACGCCCGGCTTCCAGTGCCAGTCCAGGTTGATGAACGCCGGGTCGGGCCACATGCCGCAACCGACGTTGAGCCATGGGCTGTTGCGGATCTTCTTCCGGCCGATGAACAAGGTGGAGCCGCGAACCAGCCGACTGATGATCCGCTGGACCTTGTGGTAGGAAAGGAGGGAGCGCGCCACGGGGCGTGCAAGTTATCCGGGCGCTGTGGACAAGGATCGAACCTTGCGCGGCTACACACGTCCATCACTTGCCGAACTTCGCTCCATGCGCCTCCTTACGCTCCCCGTCCTCTTCGCCTTCGCCGGTCCGCTGGCTGCGCAATCGATCTATTTCCCCCCCTTGCTCGGCCCCACCTGGGACACCCTTTCTCCCGCGGCGTTGGGCTGGTGCCCGGATCGGATGGATTCGCTCTACGATTTCCTGGAGGCCAAGCACACCAAGGGGTTCCTGATCCTGAAGGACGGCCGCATCGTGCTGGAGAAGTACTTCGGCACCTTCACCCAGGACAGCATCTGGTATTGGGCCAGCGCCGGGAAGAC
>CAZFAW010000186.1:3238-5829 GCA_964517015.1 uncultured Chryseobacterium sp. | reverse complement strand
CGCAACGCCGAGCGTGGTGCGTGGGCCTGCGGTCGTGCGTGCAGGGGGCCGGTCACCTCTTGTGCCGTGGCGCCGAAGGCGCTGAGGAGGATCGCCGCGATCAGACCGGTTCGTCTTGCCATCCTAGTTGTTCGTTTCCGTGGTATCCTTCAAATGGGCGATGGAATCGGCCCAATTGATCGTGGGTCGAAGGCCGCTGGTATCGGCGGTAAGCCAGATATCGATCGTGCTGCCCAGGGGGATCATGCTGTTCGCGTAGGGTTCCGGGCTCTGGCGGTACACGCGCGCCAACGTGGAATCGGCCGCGTTGTTGCAGCCCTTGCAGTCCACGGTAACGCCCAAGTTCAGCGAGGCCATGTTCAGGACCGCCTGTGTTTCGGCGAAGGTGGATCCGCGCAGGTCCGGCACATGGACGCGCTCTGTGCTCTGCCCGCTGCCCAGCACAAGGGTCACGGACTCCCCGCGGCGGATGCGCTCCTCGGGTTTGATAGGCCTGCCCTTGTAGAGCTGTTCGATCACGCAATCCACGCAGGGATCGGTGCGGTATTGCAGTTCCTTCACCTTCAACCCGATGATCTCCAGCGTGCTGATCGCCTGTCGCTTGCTCAGGTTCACCAGTGCTGGCATGTCCAGCATCTTGGGCATGCGTGCGTTCATGGTGAGGTAGATCTTGCGGCCGGGCTTCACCTCGTGGCCGCTCACCGGGTCCTGGAACACCACCGTACCCTTCCGGGCATCGTCGTTGTAGACGCTATCGATCACCTCGGAAAGCAGGTTGCGCTCGGCCAGGGCCGCCCCGGCTTCTTCCAACGTCATGCCTCCAAGGTCGGGCACACGCACCTTCACGTTGTGGCGGGTGTACCGGCCCAACCACACCCAGCCGCCCAGCAACAGCAGCCCGGCCACCACCAGGGGGATCAGGTACGGAAGTCCGCGTTGCGTGGAGGCCATGGACGGTTGAACGCGGAATGCCCGCGATCCTTGAGCGGCGGCGAAGATAGACGGGCCGTCCGGCCGGGTTGACCGTGCCTTGTTCGTTGTTCGACCGCTCCCGGGGCGCAGGATGGCCGGGGGACGCGCGTTCTTTGCGCACACCATGGCAGACCAGCGTCCCTTGATCGCGGTGTTCCGCGGCGGCTACAGCGGCGAAAGCGTGATCAGCCACCAGAGCGCCGGCCGCATGTTGGGCGCCATCGATACCGGACGGTTCGACCCCGTGTACATCTCCGTTACGCGCGACCGATGGACCTGCGAGGCCCCCGACGGCACCGCGCTCGGGTTGGACCGCGGCGAACTGCGTGTGCTGCGCAACGGCCGTCACGACCGCGTGGATGCCGCCTTGATCGCCATCCACGGCGCGCCCGGCGAGGATGGCAAACTGCAGGGCTTCCTGGACATGCTGGGCATTCCCTACCAGACCGGTGGTGTCGGCACCATGGCCATCAGTTTCGGCAAATTCGCGACCACCGCATTGCTGCGCGAGTGGGGCCATACGGTGGCTCCGGCCGTGTTCCTCGTTTCGCCCACTTCCCTTTCGCCGGAAGCCATCGTGCAGCGTGTGGGGCTTCCCTGCTTCGTGAAGCCCGAGGAAAGCGGAAGCAGCCTGGGCATCAGCAAGGTGAAATCGGTGGACGGACTGCCGGCCGCATTGGAGAAGGCCTTCGCCGAGAGCGATGCCGTGATGGTGGAAGGCGCCGTGCAGGGCCGCGAACTGACCTGCGGCGTATTGATCGATGGACAGGGTGCACGGGCGCTTCCCGTGTGCGAGATCCGAACGTCGCACGAGTTCTTCGACTACCAGGCCAAGTACCATGCGCAGGACACACAGGAACTCATACCCGCCCCATTGCCGGATGAGGTGACCCGCCTGGTGCAGGAGCGCAGTGTGGCGATCGCGTGCGCGCTGCGTTGCCGCGGCATGGTGCGCATCGATCACATCTGGACCGGCACCGCGCTCTCCACCATCGAGGTGAACACCACACCGGGCTTCAGCGGGGCCAGCATCTACCCGAAGATGCTCGAGGTCGCGGGCATCGGCGTGCCGGCGGCGATCAATGGCCTGATCGAGGGCATGCTTCAGCGGTAGCGTTCGGAGAGGAAGCGCACCAGCTTCCACACGGCATGGGCACGGTGGCTGATCGCGTTCTTGCGCGTGGTGTCCAGTTCGCCGAAGGTCAGGTCGCTCGCTTCGGGCAGGAACACCGGATCGTAGCCGAACCCGCCCGTACCGCGTGGAGCGGTGGTGATCGTGCCACGCACTTCGCCCTCGAACAGGTGCACGTCGGTCCCGTCCACACAGGCCACCACCGTGCGGAAGCGCGCGCGTCGGTCGGTGGCACCCTGCAGGTCGCGCAGCAACCGTTCCGTGTTCGCTTTCGGGTCCTTCGCGGGGCCTCCGTAGAATGCACTGTGCACGCCGGGTGCGCCGTTCAAGGCGCCCACTTCCAGGCCGGTATCGTCGGCCACGCAGATCGATCCGGTGCGTTCCTGGGCGAAGCGCGCCTTTTGCACGGCGTTCGCCTCCAGGGTAGCGCCGGTTTCGGGCAGGTCCAGGGGAAGTCCGGCATCGGAAAGCGTGCGCAGGCGCCAGC
>CAZFAW010000186.1:0-3138 GCA_964517015.1 uncultured Chryseobacterium sp. | reverse complement strand
GTTTCGGGCAGGTCCAGGGGAAGTCCGGCATCGGAAAGCGTGCGCAGGCGCCAGCGCGCGGGCAGCAGGGCCTTGAGTTCGGCGAGTTTGCCTGCGTTCCCGGTACAGAGCAGCAGTTCCACCGGGGCGAAGATGGCAGGCGCCGCGCGATGTGCTACTCCTTTCCCAACACGCGCATCTCGGTTCGCCGGTTCCGCGCTTTGTTGGCCTCGGTATCGTTCGGGGCCACGGGTTGTGCGGCACCGTAGCCCTTTGCGATCAGGCGGTCGGGGTCCACGCCGTTGGTCACCAGGTGGTCCACCACGGCCTGCGCGCGGGCTTCGCTCAGTTCCTGGTTGTGCGCCGCCGTACCATCGGCATCGGTATGCCCGGCGATCTCGAGCCGCACCTCGGGGTTCTGCTTCAGCGACGCGATCAGCTGCCCGAGCTCGGCGAGCGACTTGCTTTCCAGCACTGCCCGGTCCTTCGCGAAGAACAGGTTGTTCAAGCGTTCGGCGATGCCTTCGTCCAAGGGTTTCATGGTCAGTTCCAGATGGGGCAACGTGCCTCCCGCTTCGCCGGTGGTGATGGTCTCGGAATGCAGGAGGTAGCCATTGGCGGTGAACTGCACCGAATAGGTGCGGCCCGGGGGCAGTGCCGCCAGGAACTCACCTTTCGCGTTGCTGTGGAAGCGGAAGGATATCGAGGGATCCTCCAGGTCCACCACATCGATCTGCGCTTCCATGCCCGCCAGCATCTTCAGGCTCATGATCTTGCCACGCACCTGGCACAGATCGCCCGCAACGGGTGCGGCGTTCGACGCATTGGCCACCAGCACGGGCTCGGGTCGCGGCGCTGGCGGTGCCACCACGCGGAACAGGTCGTCATCGCCCCACCCCCCGCTGCGCACGGAACTGAGGTAGGCCGAACCATCGGGCGCCTGCGAGTAGAAAAGGTCGTCGTCCGGCGAATTCACCGGCCAGCCCAGGTTCTCGGGTTTGCTCCAGCGGCCGTCGTTCTCGCGTGTGCGGAACACATCGAAGCCGCCGATGCACGTATGCCCCTTGCTGCTGAAGTAGAGCGTGTGATCGGGACCGATGTACACGCCTTCCTCGTCGAACGGGGTGTTCACGTCGGGTCCGAGGTTCTGCGCAGGGCCCCACTCGTTGGTGGTCGCATCCAGACCGCAGCGGTAGATGTCCTGCCCGCCGATGCCCTCTTCGGGCCGGTCGCTCACGAAGTAGAGCCACCTGCCATCGGCGCTCACGCAGGCGCTGCTCTCATTGTACTTGCTGTTCACGTTCGCACCGAGCGGGCGCGGTGCCGTCCAAGTATCGCCCGATCGCTCGCTCACCCACAGATCGCCCGCACCCTTCTCGTCGCGATAGATGAGCATGGACGCCCCGTTGTTGAAGAGCGATACCGTGGCATCGTTCCCGGCGGTGTTCAACGGGCCCTCCACGGGACGGGGCTCGGACCAGCTGCCGTTCGTTCGCGTGCTCACGTATACGTCCTCGAAGAACTCGTTGGTGGCGCGGTTCATGCGGCCACCGGTGGTGTTGGGCCGACGGCTGGTGAAGTAGACGGTATTGCCGTCCTCGCTGAAGAGCAGGCCGTAGTCCGCGAATTCCGAATTGATCAGCGGTCCCAGGTTCTCCACTTGCGTGCCGTTGGTCGCAGCGCTCAACGCGGCACCGTTGCGGCACTCGGCGATGTGCCGGTCCGCCTCGTTGAAGAACACCTCCACATCCGGTGTGAAGCGGTTGGCTTCCTTGTGCGCCTCGAATGCCTTGATGGCCTCGTTCCACTGCCCGCTCAGTTGGTAGGCATAACCCAGCAGGTACTGGGCGCGCGGGAAAGCGGGATCCAGGCGCAGCACCCGTTTGAAGTAGGGGAGGCTCAGGTGGCGGTGCCGTCCGTTCAGGTGGCACAGCCCGAGCTTCATGTTCAACTCCGCATTGTCCGGATTGAACGCACAGGCTTTTTCATAGAGCGGTATGGCCAGGCGGAACCGGTCGCCGCCGAACTCGAAGAAGCCGTTTCCCTCCTTGATCGCATCGAGCGCGGCCTGCAGGCCTTCGCGATCGGGGAAGTGCTCCTTGTCGAAGGGCGTATCGGTCTGTCCGAACACGCCGAACGCGGGCAGTGCGAGCAGGAGAGAGAGCCGGATCCTGCACATGGTCCTTGTGCCCGCTTTTTTCACGGGCGGTGTTCATACGCGGATCGGACCGGGAGGTTCCTCGGAAAGGGGCGCCGGTAGCTTTGCCGCCCATACAACGCCCCACGCGCACCCATGGCCAAGACCACCAAGCCCACGAAGGCAAAGAGCATCCTGAACGAACGTTCGCACGAATTCCTGCGCCGCTACCTGAACAACGCGAGCCCCACGGGCTTCGAGAGCGCGGGGCAGCGGATCTGGCTGGACCACCTGCGCCCGTACATCGATACGCACTTCGTGGATCCCTACGGCACCGCGGTGGGCGTGGTGAACCCGGAGGCGAAGTACAAGGTGGTGATCGAAGCGCACGCCGATGAGATCAGCTGGTTCGTGCACTACATCACCAAGGAGGGCTTCATCTACGTGCGGCGCAATGGCGGCAGCGATCACATCATCGCCCCGAGCAAACGGGTGAACATCCACACCGACAAGGGCATCGTGAAGGCGGTGTTCGGCTGGCCGGCCATCCACGTGCGCAACGGCAAGAACGACCCCACCCCATCGCTGGACAACATCTTCCTCGATTGCGGTTGCAGCAGCAAGGAAGAGGTGGAAAGGCTGGGCGTGCACGTGGGCTGCGTCATCACTTACGAGGACGAGTTCATGACCCTGAACGGGCGGCACTTCGTGGGCCGCGCGCTGGACAACCGCATGGGCGGTTTCATGATCGCCGAGGTGGCGCGACTGCTCAAGGAGCAGAAGGCGAAGCTGCCGTTCGGCCTGTACATCGTGAACAGCGTGCAGGAGGAGGTGGGCCTGCGCGGCGCCGAGATGATCGTCGAACGCATACGGCCGGACATCGCGATCGTGACCGACGTGACGCACGACACGCAGAGCCCCATGATGAACAAGATCCAGAACGGCGATGTGGCCTGCGGCGCCGGGCCCGTGCTGAGCTACGGCCCCGCGGTGCACAACAACCTGCTGAAGCTGATCATCGG
>CAZFAW010000185.1:0-5834 GCA_964517015.1 uncultured Chryseobacterium sp. | reverse complement strand
TGATGGTGTACTGCTGGAACGTGCGCACCTCGTCGTGGCAGATCGGCACCCACGCGGCGCGACAAACGAGGTACAGGAAGATGATGGCCGCAACGGCCGTGTACCGGAGGCGTTCGCGCCCGTCCGCCATCGTGGTGGCCTCAGCCCCGTTTCCGAGTGGTGCGCTGCTCGATGCGCTTCTCGTAGTTCGACCCTTGGAAGATCCGGTGCACGAAGATCCCCGGCGTGTGGATCAGGTCGGGATCGAGTTCGCCGGGTTGCACCAGGTGTTCGACCTCGGCGATGGTGGTCCTTCCGGCCATGGCCATCATGGGGTTGAAGTTGCGTGCGGTGCGGCGGTACACGAGGTTGCCCTCCGTATCGCCCTTCCACGCCTTCACGATGCTGAAGTCGGCGCGCAACCACCGCTCCATCACGTACTGCTTGCCCTCGAACCCGCGGGTCTCCTTGCCCTGCGCCACCTCGGTACCGTACCCCGCGGGCGTGAAGAAGGCCGGGATGCCCGCACCGCCCGCGCGGCATCGTTCGGCGAGCGTGCCCTGCGGGATCAGTTCCACCTCCAGTTCACCGCTCAGCATCTGGCGTTCGAACTCGTCGTTCTCGCCCACGTAGCTGCTGATCATCTTGCGGATCGACCGCTTCTGCAGCAACAGCCCCAGGCCGAAGTCGTCGACCCCCGCGTTGTTGCTGATGCAGGTGAGGTCCTTCACACCCTTGCGCACCAGGGCCGAAATGCAATTCTCAGGAATGCCGCAGAGGCCGAACCCGCCCACCATCAACGTCATTCCATCGCTGATGCCTTCGATGGCCGCATCGGGGCCGTGCACGGTCTTGTTCATGGGGAAGCGCTGATCGGCGGCAAATGTCGCGGATCGCGTCGTGGGGTCTTCACTCCCAGGTTTCCTCGCCTTCGGTGCCCGGATCGCCGCCACCGTCCTTCGCGCCCTTCCTGCAATCGAGCTCGACCCCGAGGTCGCCTTGGGGTTCGGGGAAATCGCCCTTGCTGATGTCCAGCGCGGGGTCGGCGTACACCTTGTTCATGAAGTAGCCGTAGATCGGCAGCGCCATGTTCGCCCCCTGGCCCAGGTCGGTGCTGTTGAAGTGCACGCTGCGATCCTCTGCGCCCGTCCAAACGCCGGTGACCAGGTCGGGCGTGATGCCGATGAACCAGCCGTCGCTGTTGTTCTGCGTAGTGCCGGTCTTGCCGGCGGTGGGGTACTTGATGCCGCCGTACTTGCCGCGCTTCCCGTAGGTCATGCGCAACCGCATGCCCGTGCCCTGGGTCTTGCCTTTCTCACGGTTCCACGCACCGTCCACCACGTGCTTCAGCATATCGAGCATGATGTAGGCGGTGCGCTCGTCCATGGCCTCTTCGGTCCGTGGCACCACATCGAAGATCGCGTTGCCGTTCTTGTCCTCGATGCGGGTGAAGACGATCGGTTCGATGTACACACCCTGGTTGGCGAACGAGGCGAAGGCGGCCGTCATTTCCTGCAGGCTCAGGTCGCAAACGCCCAGGCACAGGGAAGGCACGGGCATCAGTTCGCTCTTCACGCCCATGTGTTTGGCCAGCACCGTCACGGCTTCGGGGCTGTACTGCTTCATGAGCCAGGCGGTGATCGTATTGATCGAGTTCGCCAGCGCGTATTGCACGCTCACCATGCCGCCATACACCGCGTCGCTGTTCTTGGGGCACCATTCCGGCTGCCCGGCGGGCATGTCGAAGCAGGTCTTCTGGTTCGGCAGCTCCATGCAGGGCTGCAGGCCTTCGCGAATGGCGGTGGCGTAGACGAACGGTTTGAACGTGCTGCCCACCTGGCGCTTCGCCTGCGCCACGTGATCGTACTGGAAGTGTTTGAAGTCGATGCCGCCGGCCCAGGCCTTCACGAACCCGGTGTGGGGGTCGAGGCTCAACAGGCCGCTTTGCAGGAAGCCCTTGTAGTAGCGGATCGAGTCCAACGGGCTCATGGTGGTGTCGATCTCGCCGCGCCAGCTGAACACCCGCATCTTCACGGGTTTGGCGAACACCGCAGGGATGTCCTTCTCGGCCACCCAGGGCCACCATGTGTCGCAGCCACCCTTGTTGGACAGGCAATGCCAGTGCGGCTTGCCGTCCTTCTGCGCCTTCTCGATGTACTGCGCCGGGCGCTCGCAGTTGGGGCATCGCTTCCCCGTGAGGCTCTTGTAGCGGCTGCTGCGCCGCATGGCCGCATCCATGATCGCGTCGATCTCCTCCTGGCTCACGTTCCAGGCGAAGGGTTTGTTCTTCTTCTTGTCCAGGTCCTTCTCGAACGCCGGTTGCAATTCGGTGCTCAAGTGCTCGCGCACACCCCACTCCGCATATTCCTGCATGTGCTTGTCCAGTGTGGTGTATATCCGCAGGCCATCGGTGTAGATGTCGTAGGGCACCTTGTCACCTTCGTCGTTCAGCTTGCCCATGAGGAGTTCCCCCGTCTTCGGATCGCGGCGGTTGAGCAACTCCTGCAATTGCGCGCGCAGCACTTCGCGGAAGTAGGGCGCAGGGCCTTCGGTGTGGTCCACGCGCTGGAACCGCAGGCCCAGGGGCAGCGCTTTCAGGGAATCGTACACCTGATCGGTGAGGAAACCGTTCTTGCGCATCTGGTCCAGCACCACCATGCGACGGGTGAGCGTGGTGTCGGGCCGGCGCACGGGATTGAAGAGCGCGGGGTTCTTGAGCATGCCCACGAGCATGGCCGCCTCTTCCACCTTCAGGGAATCGGGCGGGGTGTTGAAATACACGTGCGCGGCACTGTTGATGCCCACGGCCTGGTTGATCCAATCGAACCGGTTCAGGTACAGCGCCACGATCTCTTCCTTGGTGTACAGGCGCTCCAGCTTGGCGCTGATCACCCACTCCTGGACCTTCTGCCAAACGCGGGAGAAGATGTTCTTCGCCGGTTCATGGAACTGCATCTTGGCCAGCTGCTGGGTAATGGTGCTGGCGCCGCCCTTTCGGCCAAGGAACACGGCGGCACGCAGGCTGCCGCGCAGATCGATCCCGCTGTGCTCCCGGAACCGTTCGTCCTCGGTGGCGATCAAGGCGTTCACCACGTGCGGGCTGATGTGTTCGTACTTGACCGGGATCCGGTTCTCCCGGTAATACTGGCCCATGAGGCTGCCATCGCTGAAGAGGATGGCCGTGGCCAGATCGCTGCGCGGGTTCTCCAGCTGGCTGATGTCGGGGAGCTTGCTGTTGGCCGCCAGCAGCAGCAGCAGGAACAAGCCCACCACCGGTCCCATCACCAGCAGCCACCAGAGCTTCAACGGGCCGTTCTTCGACTTCGCGCTTTTCGCCATGGTCCCTCTTGCCCTGCGGGCGGGTCGAAATTATCCGCGTCCCGGGCGCTGTTCAGTTCCCCGCGTGCGACTTCTCCACGCTGATGCCCACATCGATCACCGCGGGCAGCGGGTCCACGCGCATGGCCTGCTCCAGCCGGATGGAATAACGTCCGGCCCGGGGGAATCGTTTGTTCAGCTTGTAGAGCACGTGTGCGTTCTTGATGAACCCCAGGCCCTTGCCGTACCAGCGGCCGTTGGCATCGGCGAGCAGGCATTCCACGGTGTCGCGCACGGTGGGCAAGCCGGGGCCGGCCACGGTGGCGAACAAATACAGGTCGCTGAACGGGTAATCGCCCGTATGCCGGAGGTCGATGAACACATTGTGCGCGTTCACCGTGTCGGCGAGGTCGAAGGTGAATTCCGGCTGCCACGCCCGCGACCATGCACCATCGGGCACTTCCTGGTCGCTCTGGTACACGATGCCGGGGCCGCACGCGGCGAGCGAAAGCACCAGGCCAATGACGATGGGCGTCCGGTTCACGCGCTGGGAGGGGGCTGGGGGGGGGCGCCGCCACCGGGCCGTGCGCCACGCGGGCCGCGATCCCGTTTGCGCCGATCGCCTCGTCCGCCACCCTGGCCTTGTGGGCCCTGCGGCTTCGGGGCGTGTTGTGCCTGCGCGCCGCCGCCACCTTGCTTGCGGCCCCGGTCCCGGTTGCGGCGCCCGCGTTTGGCGCCCTTCATCTTGCTGTCGAACCGGGTCAGGTCGTCCTCGCCCACCACGTTCTCGTAATCGTGCTCGGGCGCCTTGGCCACGGCTTGCGCTTCGGCGATCATCTCCAGGTTCACGTCCGGTTCGATGCCCTGACGGTTCTGTTCGATGATCTCGCGCACCTTTTCCACGGGGAACCCGGCCATGGCCGCGTGGCTGCCCGGTTGCTTGAAGAGGTACCACATCACACCCATGAAGATGTCCGTCTTCTGGTGGTAGCCGGTACCCTGCCGGGTCTTGAGCTTGGCGTTCTGCGAGGGGTAGCTTTTCACCGCCTCGATGTACATGTCCAGTTCGTAGTTCAGGCAGCACTTCAGCTTGCCGCATTGGCCGGCGAGCTTCTGCGGGTTGAGTGCGAGCTGCTGGTAGCGTGCCGCGCTGGTGGTCACACTTCGAAAATCGGTGAGCCAGGTGCTGCAGCATAGTTCGCGCCCGCAACTGCCGATCCCTCCGATGCGGCCAGCCTCCTGCCTCGACCCGATCTGCTTCATCTCCACGCGCACCTTGAAGCGGTCGCTCAAGCGCCGCAACAGGTCACGGAAATCCACGCGTTCCTCGGCGGTGTAATAGAACGTGGCCTTCGATCCGTCGGCCTGGTACTCCACATCGGTCACCTTCATGTCCAGGCGCGTCTCGTGCACGATGCCGCGCGAGGCGAACAGGGTCTCGTTCTCCTGCTTGCGCACATGGTGCCAGCGGTCCAGGTCGTCCTGGGTCGCCTTGCGCAGCACTTTGCGCAGTTCGAAGGTGTCGGAGCCGGCCTTTTTCCGTTCCATCTGCGCCTTCACCAGTTCACCCGTCAGGCTCACCACGCCCACATCGTGCCCGGGGCCTCCATCAACCACCACGGCGTCGCCGGGGGTGAGGAGCAGCTTCTCGGCGTTGCGATAGAACCCCTTGCGCGTGTTCTTGAAGCGCACCTCCACCGCATCGAACAATTGCTGGCCTGCGGCCAGGGGCACGCCGGTCAGCCAGTCGTACGAGGGCAGTTTGTTGCACCCGCCGGTCGCGCAATGCCCGTTGTTGCGGCAACCGGCGGGACTGCCGCCCTTGGCGGAGGAACAGGTGGCGCAGGACATGGCCGGCGAAGATAGAGGGGGCGCGATCCCTCAAGCCCTGAGCGAGCGACCCACCTTGTAGCTCAGGTCCACGAAGAGCACCTTGGGATTGGCGTTGCGCTCCAGGTGCGCGTGCGCCGCTTCCAATTCCCGGCGAAGGCCTTCGGTGTTCCGGTCGTTCAGCAACGGGCTGAACTTCTGGACGAATTCCAGCTCTTGCCCATGGGCACGGACCAGTTGGGGCAGCCCCTGTCGTTGGTACAGGCACTGGCGCACCAGGTAGAGCGCATAGCGCATCAGGGCTTTTTGTTGTTCCCTTCCCAGTTTGGCGAACCCCTCGCTGAACTCGACGGCGTCGCCGACCTTGTTCGCGTAGCAGGCCCGCAACCAATCGCGGAAGAAGACGAACAGTTCCTCCTCGCTCTTTTCGGCCATGGCCAAGGCTTCGAGCAAGTCGCCATCGCTGCGCAATGCGATCGCCCGTGCCTCGGGGTCCTGGAGCGCGAACCGTTCCTTCAGGGCTTGCGCCACATCGGCAGCGTTGAGCGCCGGCACCTTCACCAATTGCGTGCGGCTCATGATCGTGGGCAGGATGTGTTCTGCATCGTGGCCCACCAGCAGGAACGCCGTCATGGGCTCCGGCTCTTCGAGCACCTTCAACAATTTGTTCGCCGCGGCGGTGTCCATGAGCTCGGGCAACCAGACGA
>CAZFAW010000184.1:4674-5931 GCA_964517015.1 uncultured Chryseobacterium sp. | reverse complement strand
GGGCCGCTTCGAGTGGAGAATATCGGAGTCGAACCGATGACCTCTTGCATGCCATGCAAGCGCTCTAGCCAGCTGAGCTAATTCCCCAGGATGTGATCCCGCGAACGGGGGCGCAATGTTAGCAGATCTTCAGGTGTTCAGTGCATAAGTCGGTGGATAACTACGTGTTGGATCGGACACCGCGCGCGGGGGGGCGATGTGGATCTTTGTTAAGCGAACGCAATACCAGGGGTTGGCCGGTAGTTTTGCTCAAGATCGTCGATCGTTCTTTGGACCGCACATGGAAGGGAGCCGGGTGGATCGGGTTTTCGGAACACTCAGGACCTGCTTAGGATCTTCGTCTCTTCAAGTAGGGTGATCCGCCCGCTCCCCTCCACCACTTGGAACGGCCTGTGCCCTGCGCACCGGCCGTTCCGCTTTCCAGCCCGCAGAAAGGTGCACCTCTATATTTGACCGAAGCCCCGGCATGGAGCCCGCTGCCGCCCATACCCTCTATGACGTGCTGGCGGGTGAACGGTCCGGGTTCCTCTACAGCGGCTCCTTTCCCGACGCCCATACGGCGCGGCTCATCGCCCTGGGCGAAGCCCTCTTGAACGCGCGTGCGGCCCGCCGCGACGAGCAGAACAAGCTTGCGTTCGTGATGGTGGAAGCTTACCAGAACATCATCCGCCACAGGGCTCGCGACATGGCGCACGACCCGCCCAACGGCCGGAGCATGTTCCTCCTGCACAGTGAGGAAGCCGCCCAGCATGTGATCGCCGTGAATCCTGTGTGCCGGAAGGAAACGCCGGGTTTGACGGCGCTATTGGACCGGCTGCACGGGCTGGACCGAACGGAGTTGAAGGAGCTGTTCCTGCGCGGCTTGCAAGCCCAAGGACCCGGAAAACGCGGTGGCGCCGGCCTCGGGTTGATCGAAATGGCGCGTCGCAGCGGGCACGGCCTCAAGCATGCCCTGTTGCCGCTGGACGACCAACTGGAACTGTTCGCCTTGCACGTGACCCTCGGCGCATCGAAGAGCGAAGGTCCGGTGGGCCTGGACGAGGCGTTGCGCGCGCATGCCCTGGTGGTGGAGCACGGCATCGTGCTGGCCCATGCCGGGGTGCTGCCCACCACGGCATTCGGCACGCTCCTGCGGATCGTGGAGGAGGAGGCACCGCGTCCTCCCGGAAGCCTTGCCCGTGCTTACCTAGCGGCCATCGATCACCTGACCACCGGGCCCGTGCGCGGGGACGATCATCTGGTGGCGCTCTCCCACAA
>CAZFAW010000184.1:0-4574 GCA_964517015.1 uncultured Chryseobacterium sp. | reverse complement strand
TGGGCCACATGCTCGACCGGTTCGAGCGCTGGTTCAACACCCGCTTCGGCTGGTTCTTCACCAATGGCATGAAGGCCACCGGTGAACGACGGCGCATGTTCAGAGCTTGATGCACACGTTCTTCGCTTCGGTGAAGAACCGCAGTGCTTCCGTACCGCCTTCCCTTCCCACACCGCTCTGTTTCACGCCACCGAACGGCGTACGCAGATCGCGCTCCATCCAGCAGTTCACCCAGACGATCCCGCTTTGCAGTGCGCGTGCCACGCGGTGCGCGCGATCCAGGGTGTTCGTCCATACCACGCTCGCCAGGCCGTAGGCCGTGTCGTTGGCCAGGGCCAGCGCCTCTTCCTCGGTGTCGAAGGGCTGCAGGGTGACCACAGGCCCGAAGATCTCCTCCTGGTTCGTGCGGCACGCAGGGCCAAGCCCCTCGATCACCGTGGGCGCAACGAACCAACCGCCTTCGGTCCTGCCGGTGGACCGAAGGCGCTCGCCCCCGCACAGCACCGTACCGCCTTCACGGCGCGCCAGGTCGATGTATCCCAGCACCTTCTCCATGTGGGCCTGGCTCACCAGCGCGCCCATGTCCGTTGCCGGATCGGTGGGATCGCCCACACGCAACGCCGCCACGCGTTCGAGGAACGCGGCACGGAAGCGGTCGTAGATCGGACGCTGCACCAGGATGCGCGAACCGCACAGGCAGATCTGGCCCTGGTTGCGGAAGGAGGAGCGCACGGTGGTGTCGAGCATGCGCTCCAGGTCGCAGTCGGCGAACACCAGCACCGGGTTCTTGCCTCCGAGCTCAAGGCTCAATTTCTTGAACATGGGGGCGGCGCTGCGCGCGATCGCCTCGCCGGTGCGCGTGCCGCCGGTGAAGCTGACGGCTTTCACCCGGGGATGCTCCACGAGGGCGGCACCCACGGAAGGTCCCAGGCCGTGCACCACGTTCAACACCCCCGCAGGGAGGCCCTCCTCCAGGCACACTTGTGCGAACAGGAACGCGGTGAGCGGCGTGATCTCGCTGGGCTTGGCCACCACGGTGCAACCCACCGCAAGGGCCGGAGCGATCTTCCAGGTGAAGAGATAGAGCGGAAGGTTCCACGGGCTGATGCACCCCACCACGCCGAGGGGCTGACGGTCGGTCCAATTCACCGCCACATCGTCCATCAGGTGCGCCTCGCTGCTGAAATGGATCGCCGCCGTGGCGAAGAAGCGCAGGTTGGCCACCGCACGTGGGATATCGACCTCGGAGGCGAGGGATACCGGCTTGCCCGTATCCATGCTCTCGGCGCGTGCGAAACGGTCCAACTCGCGCTCCAGCCGGTCGGCGATGCGCAGCAGGATCCGCGCGCGGCCTTCGCGCCCCAGCGCCGACCAGGCGGGGAACGCCTTCTCGGCCGCGGCCACGGCGGCCTCCACATCGCGCGCATCGCCATCGGGCACCGTGGCATGCATGTGTCCGGTGGCGGGTTCATGGTCGTCCAGCGTGCGACCGGAGGCGGCTTCGTGGAAGCTGCCTCCGATGAAATTGAGGATGCGGGTGCGCGCGTCCGGTCCGGTGGTGGCGGTGTGCGGCCGCGCGGCGGTGCTGGTTCCCTGCTGCATGCGCCGAAGGTACCGTGTTCAACGCCGAAGGGCCCGCGATCCGCGAGCCCTCCGACGCCTTGTTGCGCTGATCGCTGAACGAACCTAGTTGATGACCAGCTTCTTGAACAATGTAACGCCGCCCTGGACGAGCTTGGCGATGAACTGCCCCGGGCCTTTGCCCGTGAGATCGATGGTGGTGGTGTGCGGGCCCTGGCCCGAGGTGGATCCCTTGTACACTTCACGCCCGGTGGGGTCGAGGATCACGATCTCCGCAGGCCCGGCTTCGGGCAGTCGGTACTGCAGGGTACAGGTACCGTCCGTGGGGTTCGGGTGGATCGTGAAGATCCCGTCCGGTGCTTCGGGCGCTTCCACCGCGGCTAGGTCCTTCGGGGCCACCTCATCGGCCACATCCGAACCTTGCGCCGCAACGACCTTGGGCCGGTTGGTGTACCGATAGCGCAGTACGCTGGCCTTGGTGGTCCCTTTCACGTCCGTGCGCCCGTCGTCGTCGGTGACCACCACCAAGCAGCGCGTCCCCGGCCCTTCGGCGTGGTCCACGGTACAGGTGGCGTGTTGCGTCATCCACGTGGCCGCCTCGGCGCCTTTCAGCACGCGTGTGGTGGTGCGCCCGTCCGCTTCGGTGGTGATGGTGACGGTGTGCGCGCCGTTCTCCGAACGAACGTCCACGGAGCATTCGACACTGGCGTCGGGGCGGTGCTGTGCAACGGCCGCGATGGCCAGGTGGGCGAGGGCGGTGAGCAGGAGGTGTCTGGCGTTCATCGGTTCCCGTGCTTCGAGGATCCCGGCACATACCGGTGATCGTTGGCGAGGCGAAAGTGGAAGGCCTGCGACCCTCGCGTTGTTAAGCGTGCGCCAACTCCCGTTAAAGAACGTTAAGCACCTTTCGCCCCGGGGGTGCGCTCTACTTTCGGCCGCTGGAACACCGCTGTGGACAAGCGTTTCATCACGGGCCTCACGATCGCCATCACCCTGGCGCTGCTCGGTCTTGCGGTGATCCAGGCGCGCTGGATCCACGATACCCTTCGGTTGAAACGGGCACAGTTCGATGAGAGCGTGGACAATGCGCTGGTGGCGGTGAGCGACCGGCTGGAGCGGGCGGAAATGGTGCACGGTGTCCGTCGGCGCGCCGATGCACGGATCCTGCTCGCGCCCGATGCGCCGCTGCCGCCGCGGGCGGACACGATGCAGCCCCCGGTGCTGCACCTGGACTCGCTGGCCGATGCGATCGAGGCGCGCGGCATCGATCCGCAGAAGCGCGAGGAACTGATCAACGACATGGTGCGCGGGATCCTCGGCGCCACCGATACGGTGGGCATCGCCGAGCGCATCGATCCGCGCCTGCTCGATTCCCTGCTCACCGATGAGCTCGGTGCGCGCGGCATCGATGTGCCGAACGAACACGGCGTGTTCAGTTCCAGGGGCGAACCCGCCCTGGTGCACCTGCTGCCGGGAACCGACGAGGAGACCCTGCGCGCATCGCCGCACCGCGTGCGCCTGTTCCGCAACGACCTGCGCGCGCAGGTGAACTACCTGCACGTGCTGATCCCCGATCAGCAGCGCCTGGTCTGGGGCAGCATGCGCATGCTGTTGATCGTGTCGGCGCTCTTCACCCTCATCATCATCCTCGCCTTCGTGTACACCCTGCGCACGATCTTCCGGCAGAAGCGGCTGAACGATATCCGTACCGACCTGGTGAACAACCTGACGCACGAACTGAAGACGCCGATCAGCACCATCGCGCTCGCATGCGAGGCCCTCACCGATCCGGGCATGCCCAAGAGCCCCGAACAGATGAACACGTTCGTGGGCATGATCCGCGACGAGAACAAACGGCTGGGCCTCCTGGTGGAAAGCGTGCTGCAGAGCGCGGTGCTCGACAGCGGGCGCATGCGGATCAAACCGGTGGACCTCGACCTGCACGCCTTGTTGAAGGAGGTGGAGCGCCACAGCGGGATCCAGGCCCAACGCCGCGACGGCCGGATCGAACTGGACCTGAAGGCGGAGCTGGCGCACGTGAAGGGCGATCGGATCCACCTCACCAACGTGTTCTACAACCTGGTCGACAACGCGATCAAGTACACGCGCGACGAGCCCCGCGTTCGGATCGCCACCCGCAGCGATGCGAACGGCATCACCGTTTCGATCACGGACAACGGCGTGGGCATCGCAAAGGCCGAACAGCGCAAGATCTTCGACCGCCTGTACCGCGTGCCCACCGGCAACGTGCATAACGTGAAGGGCTTCGGGCTCGGGTTGAGCTACGTGAAGGCCGTGGTGGAACGCCACGGCGGTACCATCCGCGTGGAGAGCGAACCCGGCCAGGGCAGCACCTTCCATGTCCATCTACCCTTCGAACATGACCACCCCCATCAAGCTGCTGCTCGTTGAGGACGATCCCAACCTGGGATCGCTGCTGGCGCAATACCTCGGTGCCAAAGGCTACGCCGTGGACCTGCGCACCGATGGCCGCCTCGGGGCCGAAGCCCATGCCAGGGGCGGTTACGACCTGCTGCTGCTCGATGTGATGATGCCCGTGAAGGACGGATTCACCCTGGCCCGCGAGATCCGGCAGAAGGACCAGCGCACACCCATCATATTCCTCACGGCCAAGAGCATGAAGCAGGACACCATCCAGGGGTTCCTGAGCGGCGCCGACGACTACGTGACCAAACCCTTCGGCATGGAGGAACTGAGCCTGCGCATACAGGCGGTGCTGCGGCGCAGCATGGGGGTGGCGACCCGGGAAGAACTGCCCGCATCGTACGCCATCTCCTCCTTCACCTTCGATCCGCGAAAGCAATTGCTACGTGGCGGGAGCGGGGAGCGCAAACTCACCACCAAGGAGAGCGAATTGCTGCGTCTCTTGTGCGAGCACCGCAACGGGGTGTTGCTGCGCAGCGATGCCTTGAAGGCCGTGTGGGGCGATGACAACTATTTCAACGGCCGCAGCATGGACGTGTACATCGCCA
>CAZFAW010000183.1:0-5993 GCA_964517015.1 uncultured Chryseobacterium sp. | reverse complement strand
AGAACTTCACGAGCGATGAGGTGGACAGCGACGCCAACTACCAGGTGGAGCACGCCAAGATCGCCATCGCCTCCGGCGGTCTGCTGCCCAACGGCCCCGGCACCGGCACCTCGCGCAACTATCTGCCGCATCCGTACAGCGACATGATCTATGCCTTCATCGTGGAGGAGTACGGTTCGATCCTCGGTGGCCTGGGCATGCTGTTGCTGTACCTGATCCTCATGTTCCGCGCCATACGCATCGCCAACAAATGCGAGAAACCCTTCGGTGCGCTCGTTTCCATGGGGCTGGGCCTGAGCCTGGTGGTCCAGGCCCTGGTGAACATGGCGGTTGCGGTGAACCTGGTGCCCGTGACCGGACAACCGTTGCCGCTGGTGAGCATGGGTGGAACGAGCATCTGGTTCACCTGCCTCGCGATCGGCATCATCCTGAGCGTGAGCCGCAGCATCTACGACACGCAGGCCCCGCCGAAGCCGGAGAAACGCCCGCGCACAACGCCGCAGGAGGATGGTCCCGAACCCGCGCTCGCTTAGGATCATGATCAGCGGTGGCGGCACCGGCGGGCACATCTTCCCCGCGGTGGCCATCGCCAATGCGATCAAGGAACGCGAGCCCGGTACGCAGTTCCTCTTCGTGGGTGCGGAAGGCAAGATGGAAATGGAAAAGGTCCCGGCGGCGGGCTACCGCATCGAAGGGCTGCCGATCCGCGGCTTCCAACGCCGTGCGCTGTGGAAGAACATCGGCCTGCCGTGGCGCGTGTTCCGCAGCATGTGGAAAGCCCGTGGACTGATCAGATCGTTCAAGCCCCATGTGGCCGTGGGAGTGGGCGGGTACGCCAGCGGCCCCTTGTTGCGTGCCGCCCAGGGCGCCGGCGTGCCTACGCTGATCCAGGAACAGAACAGCCATCCCGGCGTCACCAATCGCCTGCTCGCGCGGCGGGTGGATCGCATCTGCGTGGCGTACGATGGCATGGAGAAGTACTTCCCCCGCGAGAAGATCCTCATGACCGGCAACCCCGTTCGGCAGGACGTGGTGCGCCTGGCCGGCAAGCACCCGCGCGGCCTGGAGCACTTCGGCCTTTCCGGGGAGCGGCCCATCGTGTTCGTTACCGGGGGCAGCCTCGGAGCGCGGGGCGTGAACAGAGCCATCGAAGCCGCATTGCCGCGCCTGAAGGAGGCCGGTGTGCAGCTGATCTGGCAGACCGGCACTCCGTATTTCGCTCAGGCGAACACCGCGGCGGAACGGAACGGCTACGCGGCGTGCAAGGTGCTCGAGTTCGTGGCCAAGATGGACCTGGCCTATGCCATCGCCGATCTGGTGGTGGCGCGCGCGGGCGCCATGAGCATCAGCGAACTGTGCCTGGTGGGCAAGCCCTGCATCCTGGTGCCGCTGCCCACAGCGGCCGAGGACCACCAGACCAAGAACGCGCGGGCGTTGAGCGACCGCGGTGCCGCCGTGCTGGTGCGCGATGATCGTGCGGAGGCGGAACTGGGCGACGCGATCCTGCGCCTGGTGGCCGACGCGGCCGAACGCACGCGCCTGCGCGAGGCCATCGCAGGCATGGGACAGGCCGATGCGGCGGATGCCATCGCAGCGGAAGTGATCCGACTCGCACGTCCATGAACAACACCCCGCGTTTCCTCTACTTCCTCGGTGCCGGTGGCATCGGCATGAGCGGGCTGGCCCGCTATTTCCGCCGCCGCGGTGCCGTGGTGGCCGGTTACGACAAGACCCCGAGCGAGCTGATCGGCCAGTTGCGAATGGAAGGGATCGAAGTGCAGTTCAGCGAGGATCCCCGCCTGTTGCCGCCGGAGTTCCGGCAGGCGCCCAACGAGGATGTGCTTGTGGTGCGCACACCCGCGGTACCCGTGACCAGTCCGTTGCTGGCCTACTGGGAGGCACGCGGTGTGCGCATCCTGAAACGCAGCGAACTGCTGGGACTGGTCACGCGCGATCGCCGCACGATCGCCGTGGCCGGCACGCACGGCAAGACCACGGTGAGCACCATGCTCGCGCACCTGCTCACCGATGGCGGCGTACCGTGCAATGCGTTCCTCGGGGGGATCAGTGCGAACTACGGCACCAACGTGTTGTTGAACGACGATGCCGTGGTGAACGTGGTGGAAGCCGATGAGTACGACCGGAGCTTCCTCCGCCTGAGCCCCACGGACGCGATCATCACCGCCATGGATCCGGACCACCTGGACATCTATGGCACGGCGGAAGCCATGTACGCCGCGTACGAGGCCTTCGCCGGACTGTGCACGGGCCGGATCCTGGTGAGCGAACGCATCGCAGCCCGGTTCGCCGGGCGCGAACGGATCACCGCGTACGCCCTGGGTACGGCAACCCCGGCACGCGCGGAGAACGTTCGCGTGGAGGCGGGCGCCTACCGGTTCGACCTGATCGCCGACGGCCGCACCCTGCGCGACCTGACCCTGGGCATGCCCGGTCGCCACAACGTGGAGAACGCGCTGGCCGCGGCCACGATGGCCCTGCACGTGGGGGTGAGCGAGGAGCGCGTGCGCCGCGCCCTTGCCTCGTTCAAAGGGGTGGGCCGCAGGTTCGAAGTGCGCGCGCGCACCGACCGCAGCGTGTTCATCGACGACTACGCGCACCATCCGGCCGAACTGGAGGCCTGCATCCGCAGTGCCCGGGAGCTCTTCCCGGGCCGCCGCATCACCGGCATCTTCCAGCCGCACCTTTTCAGCCGCACGCGCGACCTGGCCGCCGGGTTCGGGCAGGCGCTCGCCCTGCTCGATGAACTGGTCCTGCTGGAGATCTACCCCGCCCGCGAGGAACCCCTGCCCGGGATCACCGCGGCCTGGCTGCTGGAACAGGTGCCCATGATGAACAAGACCCTGTGCACAAAGGAGGAACTGACCGACCTCCTGCGCGCGCGGGACATCGACATCTTGCTCGCGCTTGGCGCGGGCGATATCGACCGGCTCGTCCCGGTCATCGCGGCGGTGATCAACGAAAAATGAAGACGAAGCTCCAACGACTGTTGAGGCCCCTGGGCATCATGGCGACCGCCGCCGTGATCGTCATGGCGCTCGGCTTCGTGGAGCGCACCAGCGATCGCACACCGGTCACCGAACTGCGCGTGGAGGTGGGCGAAGCCGGTGGCGTCCATTTCGTGGACGGGAACACCGTACGCGAACGCGTGCTGGCCGCGCAGAACGGCCTGGTGGGAACGCCCATGGGCGGGGTTGACGCCGCGCGGATCGAGACCGACCTGCGCACCGTGCCCTTCGTGCGCAGCGCCGACGTGTACCACACCATGGACGGCGTGCTGCACGTTCGCGTGGAGCAACGCACCCCCATCGTTCGCGTGATCAATTCCGACGGCACCAGCTTCTACATCGATCGCGACGGATTGACCATGCCCCTGAGCGACGCGTGGACCGCCCGTGTCCTCGTGGCCACCGGCGACCTGCACGAACCCTTCGTGACCGGCACGCACGACACGGCCGCCAACGACAGCCTGGCGCGTGCCACACGCAGCGCCGCCATCCATCGCCTGGCCGCGTACATCGGGAACGACCCCACCTGGAGCGCCTTGATCGATCAGGTGGTGGTGGACGCGCGCGGCGAGTTCGAACTCGTCCCGCGGATCGGCCAGATGCGCATCGCCATCGGCAACGGCGAAGAACTTGACCAGCGCTTCGCCAAGTTGCGCGGGTTCTACGCCAAAGGCATCGCCCAAGGCGGCTGGCGCAAATACGCGCGCATCGATCTGCGTTTCACCGATCAGGTCGTGGCCACAGAACGAACACCATCCTAGGAGCCCACCCCACCGCACCACCGAAAGACCATGGAGCAGCAGAACAGTGAGATCGTCGCCGGACTGGACATCGGCACCACCAAGATCGCCTGCATCGTAGGGCGCAAGAACGAACAGGGCAAGATCGAGATCCTGGGCATGGGCAAGAGCCGCAGCGATGGCGTGACCCGCGGCGTGGTGAGCAACATCCAACGCACCGTGGACAGCATACGCGCCGCGGTGCGCGAAGCGGAGGACAGCGCGGGCGTGGACATCGCCACGGTGAACGTGGGCATCGCAGGACAGCACATCCGCAGCATGCACCACCGCGGCCTCATCACACGCCAGAGCAGCGATATCGATGAGGAGATCCGCCAGGTCGACATAGACAAGTTGATCGACGACATGTACAAGCTGGTGATGCCCGCCGGTGAGGAGATCATCCACGTGCTCCCGCAGGAATACATGGTGGACGGTGAGCAGGGCATCCGCGACCCCATCGGCATGAGCGGCGTGCGCCTCGAGGCGAACTTCCACATCATCAGCGGGCAGGTCACCGCGGCGCGCAACATCAACAAGTGCGTGCATCGGGCGCAGCTCGACGTCACCGAACTGATCCTGGAACCGTTGGCCAGTGCCGATGCCGTGCTCAGCGCCGAGGAAAAGGAGGGTGGTGTGGTGCTGGTGGACATCGGCGGCGGGACCACCGACATCGCCATCTTCAGCGACAACATCATCCGCCACACCGCCGTGATCCCCTTCGGCGGCAACGTGGTCACCGAGGACATCAAGCAGGGTTGCGGCATCATGCGCGACCAGGCGGAACTGCTCAAGGTGAAGTTCGGCAGCGCCCTCGCCGCCGAGAACAAGGAGAACGAGGTGGTCTGCATCCCCGGCATCCGCGGTCACGCGCCAAAGGAGATCAGCATGAAGACGCTGGCCGAGGTGATCCAGAGCCGCATGGAGGAGATCCTGGACCATGTGTACTTCGAGATCAAGAACAGCGGCATGGAGAAGCAGCTGATCGCCGGCATCGTGCTCACCGGTGGCGGTGCGCAATTGAAGCACCTGCGCCAGCTCACCGAGTACATCACCGGCATGCCCACCCGCATCGGTTACCCCAACGAACACCTGGCCAAGAGCAACGTGGATGCCGTGACCAGTCCGCTCTATGCCACCGGTGTGGGCCTGGTGATGAAGGGCTTCGATTACCTGGACCGCCGCCGGCCCAAGCAGGCGGAGACCACCGGCAAGGTGAAGGGCCACTCCCAAAGCAGCCGTGTGGGCGGCTTCTTCGACCGTGTGCTGAAGGGCGCCAGCGAACTCCTGAACGACGACGACCACTAGAACCCTGAACGTGCCGGTGCGCCGGTGCATCAACGAACGACAAAACCCTCGATCATGAAATTCGAACAGCCACATGACCTGAACTCGATCATCAAGGTGATCGGAGTGGGCGGTGGCGGCAGCAACGCCGTCAACCACATGTTCTCCCAGGGTATCAAAGGCGTGGACTTCCTGGTGTGCAACACCGACCGCCAGGCGCTCGATGTAAGCCCCGTGCCGGTGAAGCTGCAACTGGGCGCCGCCCTCACAGAGGGCCTCGGCGCGGGCAGCATCCCCGATCGCGGGAAGGACGCCGCACACGAGAACGTGGAACAGATCAAACAGCTCCTCGGGCAGCGCACCAAGATGGTCTTCATCACCGCCGGCATGGGCGGTGGCACGGGAACCGGTGCCGCACCGGTGATCGCACGCATTGCGCGCGAATCCGGGATCCTCACCGTGGGCATCGTCACGCTGCCGTTCCAGTGGGAGGGCAAGAAGCGCCGCCTTCAAGCCACAACCGGCATCGAAGAGATGCGCCAGGCCGTGGACACGCTGCTCATCATCAACAACGACCGGCTGCGCGACCTCTACGGCAACCTCTCGCTGGACAACGCCTTCGCTCACGCGGACAACGTGCTCACCACCGCCGCGCGCGGGATCGCCGAAGTGATCACCATGACCGGCAAAGTGAACGTGGATTTCCAGGACGTGAAGACCGTAATGGCCAACAGCGGCGTGGCGATCATGGGCATGTCCGAGGCCGAAGGCGAGGACCGTGCCCTGCGCGCCGCGCAGGAAGCCCTCAATTCGCCCTTGCTCAACGACAACGATATCAAGGGCGCCAAGTACGTGCTGCTCAACATCACCCACGGCGAGCGCGAAGTGCTGATGGACGAGA
>CAZFAW010000182.1:0-5997 GCA_964517015.1 uncultured Chryseobacterium sp. | reverse complement strand
CCTGCGTTCGGATCCCGTGGAAGGGCCAATGACCGAGCGCACGATGGCGGGCGGCGAACCCGGATACATTCGCGGCGAGACGATGGGGCCCTATCTCACCACGTTCAGCATTCGCGACCTGGAGGAATTCACCGGGGTGAAGGCGCACACCATTCGCATCTGGGAGAAGCGGTACGGGTTGCTGCAGCCCGAACGCAGCGACACGAACATACGCCGGTACGGCCTGGTAGAATTGCAGAAGCTCATGAACGTGAGCTTCCTGAACGATCGGGGCTTCAAGATCAGCCGCCTGGCCGCAATGACGGCTTCGGAACGCGCCGAAAAAGTGCGTGAGCTCGGTTCGGGCAGCAGCGAATGGCGGTCCGTGGTGAACGACCTGAAAGTGGCCATGTTGCGCTTCGACGAACCCGCGTTCACCTCGGCTTCTTCCGAATACAAGGCCCGCCACGGGTTCAGCGCGCTGGCCGAGCAGGTGTACCTGCCCTTGATGGAACATGTGGGCCTGCTGTGGCAGACCAGCAGCATATGCCCGGCCAACGAGCATTTCGTGAGCTGTCTGGTACGCAGGGACATCGAAACGGAAACGCAGGCATTGAACGACCTGGACGAACGGGAAGGTCGGTACGTGCTCTTCCTGCCCGACAACGAGATCCATGAACTGGGCCTGCTCTATGTGAACTACCTGCTGCGTCGATCGCGCCGTCCGACGGTGTACCTGGGCCAGAGCGTGCCGTTGCGCGACGTGGGTGAACTGCTCGGCGTGATCGGCAACGAGGTCACGCTGGTCTCGATCCTCACGACACGGCTCCAACCCCGCGGGGTCGAAGGGTTCCTGGACGAGCTCGCGCCCCTGGTGCAGGATGCCGGTACGCGCGTGTGGCTGACCGGACCGCAGGTGGCCGCTGCATTCGACCACCTGCAACCACCGGGCAACATCCGGCTCTTCCGCGGTTTTGCCGAGCTGCGCCCGCTGCTGGGCGAGGGCTAAGGGAACACCTTCCCGGGGTTCAGGATGCCCGTGGGATCGAACGCGTGCTTCAGCGCGCGCATCACCTCCAGTTGCACGGGGTTGAAAGCGATGTCCATGTACGGCCGTTGCACCAGGCCGATGCCGTGTTCTCCGCTCAAGGTGCCACCAAGCCCCACGGTGAGTTGGAAGATCTGGCGGATGGCGCGCGGCAGGTCCTCCTCCCATGTCTTGTCGTCCAGATCGCCGCGTATGATGTTGACGTGCAGGTTCCCGTCTCCGGCGTGCCCGTAACACACGCTTTGGAAGCCATACCGTTCGCCGATCGCCTTCACCCCATCGAGCAGGCGCGGCAGCTCGTAGCGCGGTACCACGGTATCCTCCTCCTTGTACACGCTGTGCGCCTTCACGCTCACGGGCACACTGCGCCGCAGTTTCCAAAGCGCATCCTTCTCCCCGCTGCTTTCGGCGAACAACACCTCGCCGCATTCGTGCGCTTCGCACACGCCGAGGATCGTTGCGCAATCGCGCATGAGCACGTCCACATGGTCTCCATCGACCTCGATCATCAGGTAGGCCCCGGGGCCGGTGGTCACTTGGGCGGGCAGGCCCTCGGTGAACCGAAGGGTCCAGGCGATGGCATCGCGCTCCATGAATTCCATGGCGCTGGGAACGACCCCGGCGCGGAACACCGCGCTCACTGCTTCGCACGCCCGGGTGGCGCTCGCGAACGGCGCCAGCATCAGGCGTGTGTGCTTCGGGTGCGGCACCAGGCGCAACACCGCCTTGGTGATCACACCGAGGGTCCCTTCGCTGCCGACCAGGAGCCGCGTGAGGTCGTAGCCCGTGCTGTTCTTCAAGGTGTTCGCGCCGGTGAGGATCACCTCGCCGTTCGGGAGCACCACCTCCAGGTTCAGCACCCAGTCGCGCGTCACCCCGTACTTCACGGCACGCGGGCCTCCCGCGTTCTCGGCCAGGTTGCCCCCGATGGTGCACGACCCCCTGCTGCTGGGATCGGGAGGGTAGTAAAGGCCCTTCGCGGCCACCGCGTCCTGCAATCGCTGCGTGACCACGCCCGGCTCCACCGTCACTTGCAGGTTCCGTTCATCGATGGAAACGATCCGGTCCATGCGATCCAAGGCGAGGCCCACTCCTCCATGCACGCATAGGGCCCCGCCGCTCAATCCGGTCCGTCCGCCGATCGGGGTCACCGGTACATGATGGTGGCGGCACGCACGCATGACGGCGGCGACCTGAGCGGTGGTGGTGGGGCGTACAACCAATTCCGGCGGAAAGCTCAGGTCCTCCGTCTCATCGTGCCCGTAGTGCATCCGGTCGTCGGTGCCGGTCAGTACGGCATCGGTGCCGATCGCATCGCACAGCGAACGCACGAACGCTTCATCGATCCTGCTGAATGGCATGGGTGTGATGCGGACAAGGCCGCCGGAAGTGTTTCAAAGGGGACTAGCCATGAAAACCCCGTCGCAGGATCTCCCTGCACACCATGCCGCCGGCGGTTGCTTGTTCGCAGCGGGGCGAAGTTGCGCAAGGATCCGTTACGGGATGGCCGGCGGCGCACCGACACTATCCACCGTGACCAGTTCGGGCGCCCGGAACAAGGCCGCCGGTGTGATCACCTCGGATCCACACGGTACCGCCCCTCCGAACCGTTCCACCAGCACGGCGTGGGCAATGGGTGCGTCCAGGTCCATGTCGCAGAAGTGTTCCAGCTTGCCGATCGAACGACCGGCTGCCCGGTACATCTTGTGGACCAGCTCCGAGCAATAGATGGATGCGTCGTCCATCTGGAAATGGATGTCGTACGGCAGGCCCATGAGAGCCTCCCCGCGTTGCCGGAACGCGACACGCTCCGAGGGGGTCAAAGGCACCTTCAGCCGTTTCACCACCACATGTCCGTTCATACCATGCCGGAGGAATTCGGCCCACGGAGTGCGCTTCACGGGCCCCACGGCCTCCCACACCACGGGTTCGCCATGCTCGATCACCACCACGCCACAATGCGTGTAGGGCGATCGCGTGGCCTGGGCAATGGCTGCGCCCTGCCCGCCCATGTGGCTCTGGAACACGACGTCGCCATCGCGCAACGGGATGCGGCGCTTCCTTTCACGGGCGGCGGTCCAGGCGGTGCCGGCGAGCAGCACGAGGAAGAACACCGCGAGCAAGCGCGGGCGTGAACGATGGAGAAGGACGCGGTGGAGGATCATGCGGCCGGTAGGTCGGTGCGCAGCGACCAACCATCGTGCCGTGCGCGAGCAGCCCGGGTCCGGAGCGGACGGTCTCGCCATCTTCGCGCACATGATCGCCCACGACCCGCGGAACTGGCTCAAGCCGGTGCTGCAGTTCCACCGCGCGGACACCTTCCGCAAGCTGCTTCCGCTGCTCGTGCTCATGGCGGCCTACACCGCCGGCGTGAAGTGGGTGGAGATGAACCACCTGCACCTGCGGGAAGACCACCCGTTGCGCAACATCACGGTGATGCACGGCCTGCTGGGCATCGCGATCAGCATGCTGCTCGTGTTCCGCACCAACACGGCCTACGATCGTTGGTGGGAAGGCCGCAAGCTCTGGGGCTCCCTCGTGAACTGCAGCCGCAACCTGGCCATGAAGCTGGACGCCCTGTTGCCGCCCGATGCCGCGACGGAACGCGCCTGGTTCGCCAGTGCGATGGGCCTGTATGCGCGCGAACTTCGGAACCACTTGCTGCGCGAGCAGACCCGGCTGGAACTGGACGCCCTGCCGCATCCGGAATTGCGCACCCTCGACCGCTCGCGCCACGTGCCCTCCCAGATCGTGGCGCTGATCCAGACCCGCCTGGTTCGCCTGCGGCGCGAAGGCCGGATCGATGGCGACCACCTGCTCCTGCTGAACAACGACATGACCGCATTGCTGGACATCTGCGGCGCCTGCGAGCGGATCAAGAACACGCCCATCCCCTACAGCTACACCACCTTCATCAAGAAGTTCATCGTGATCTACACCATCACGCTGCCGTTGGGCCATGTCTTCGCGCTCGGATGGATCGCGGTTCCCGTGGTCACTTTCATCTTCTACGTACTGGCCAGCCTGGAACTGATCGCCGAAGAGATCGAAGACCCGTTCGGGGGCGACAGCAACGACCTTCCGATGGACCGGTTGAGCGCCATGATCGACCGGAACGCGCGGGAGATCCTGGAATGAACCCGCCGATCCGCTTTCTTCACGGCACATGAAGCACATCTTCCCCGGCCGCACCTTCCTGCTGGTGGTGGTCGCCGCGCTCGGCTACTTCGTGGACATCTACGACCTCGTGCTCTTCAACGTGGTGAAGAAGGAGAGCCTGGAAGCGATCGGGCTGAGCGGCGATGTGCTCCAACGCTACGACACCGCCCTGTTCAACTGGCAGATGGGAGGCATGCTGCTCGGCGGCCTGCTCTGGGGCGCCCTGGGCGATCGGCGGGGCAGGGTCCAGGTGCTCTTCGGCTCCATCCTGCTCTATTCGCTCGCGAACGTGGCCAACGCGTTCGTGACCGGCACGTTGCAGTATTCGATCTGCCGGGTGCTGGCCGGCATCGGGCTTGCCGGCGAATTGGGCGCGGGCATCACCCTGGTGGTGGAGAGCATGCCGCGCACCCAACGGGGCTGGGGCACCATGATCATCGTGACCTTCGGTGCGCTGGGCGCGGTGGCGGCAAGCCTGGTGGGCAACTCCGGGGCCGTGATGGCGGCGCACCTCGGTCTGGACCTGATGGGCTGGCAAATGGCCTACCTGGTGGGTGGCGCGCTCGGGATCGCACTGCTCGCCCTGCGTGCGGGCGCGTTCGAGAGCGGCATGTTCAAGCAGGTGCTCGCGCGCGCCGATGTGCCCAAGGGCGATCTCCTCGCATTGTTCCGCACGCGGCAGAGCACCTTGAAATACCTGGCGAGCATCGCGATCGGCCTTCCGGTGTGGTTCGTGATCGGCGTTCTGATCAACAAGAGCCACCTGCTGGGCCCGGTGTTGGGCGTACAGGGCGAAGTGAAGGTGGGAGAGAGCGTGATGTGGAGCTACATCGGCCTGAGCCTGGGCGACCTGTTGAGCGGGGTGTTGAGCCAGGTGCTGCGCAGCCGCCGGAAGGTGATCCTGATCTACCTGGGGTTCGTGACGGTGGCCGTGCTCGTGTTCCTCTTCGACCGCGGCCGTTCGCTGCGCTGGTTCCACGGCATGTGCCTGGTGCTCGGCGCGAGCACGGGCTTCTGGGCGCTCTTCGTCACCGTGGCCAGTGAACAGTTCGGCACCAACCTGCGCAGCACCGTCACCAGTACGGCACCCAACTTCGTGCGCGGTGCCGTGATCCCCATCACGCTCTCCTTCATGGCCCTTCGCGAGGGCCTGGGCGATGTGGCCGCAGCGCTCCTGGTGGGCGGCGCATGCGTGGGGCTCTCGCTCTGGGCCACCCTGCATGTGAAGGAGACCTTCAACGAAGACCTGGACTACGTGGAGCGGTGACGGACGGTTGGACCTGCTCCGGCACGATCCCTGCCTCCGGAACGCGCTCGCTATTTTGGCGACCCTTGTACACCCCACATGCTGCGAACCCCTGCCCTTTCCCTTCTCGTTGCGCTGACCACCGCGCTCCCTGCCCAGGAACCCCTCGATAACAAGACCATCTGGGGCTCGTCCACCTTCAGCGCCGAATACGTGGGCGGCCTTGCCAGCATGAAGGACGGCCAGACCTATACCGCCCTCGAGCAGGAGAAGGACGCCACCATGATCGTCCAGTACGCCTACAAGACCGGGAACAAGGTGGCCACCCTGGTGAACAGCACGGACCTGGTTCCCGCCGGTTCGCGCACACCGATCGACCTGGAGGGGTACAGCTTTAGCGGCGATGAGAAGAAGATGATGCTGCAGACGGCCACCGAACCGATCTACCGTTACAGTTTCTACGCCCACCACTACGTGTACGACCGCACCACCAAAGCGCTCGTACCGCTGAGCGACCCGAAAAAAGCCAAGCAACGCCTGGCCACCTTCAGCCCCGATGGCAGCC
>CAZFAW010000181.1:3576-6008 GCA_964517015.1 uncultured Chryseobacterium sp. | reverse complement strand
CAACCAGAAGGGCACCAACAGCGGCGCCATGGGCCCGGACATGCCCGCCACCGGCAAGGCGATCGACGTGAGCGGTGTGGACATCATCCGCTTCGCCAACGGCAAGGCGGTGGAACATTGGGGCTACTGGGACGAGACCACGATGATGCAACAACTCGGCCTCGCGCCCGCGCCGGGTGCAGCACCGCAGAAAAAGTAACATACACAGGATCGCATCCAGCGAACGGCGGGGCCAGGCTCCGCCGTTCGTGCCTTGTGCATGGAACGAAGGAGCGCACGCTCCACCGGACCTGAGCGACTGCATGCAATAGCGGCGCGCCGATCCGCTGCGCGGTTCACCGTTCGCCGGTGACCACCACGCGCTGGAGGGTGGCGTTCGGTCCCTGGCCCATGCGCACGAGGTAAATGCCCGCGCGCGGTGCTGCCAATGCGATGTGCTGTGCGGCGTGCGATACGGTCGTGGCGGTGAAGGCCACCGATCGGCCCAGGTCGTCGATCACTTCGATCGGCGTACCCGCCGGTGCGTGCACCTGGAACGCGCCGGTGTTGGGGTTCGGCATGCAGAGCGGCGCGGCGAACCGCCACGGCGCGGAGACGATCCACGAGTAGGTGAACGTGCCGTCGAGGTCCTGCATTTTCAGGCGGTAGTGGTCCGTTCCGGGCTGTGGTCCGGGGTCCAGGTAGCCGTAGTCGATCGCAATCTGCGAGTTGCCCGAAGCAACCACCTGCCCGATGGGCGACCAGTCGAAGCCATCGGTGCTGCGCTCCACCGTGAAGCGATCGGTGTTGGTCTCGGTGGCCGTGGTCCATTCCAGCGCGATGCCTTCGGCGGTGGGCTGCGCAGAGAACGCCACCAGTTCCAGCGGCAGCGTGCCGCTCTTCAACACCTGCACATTGTCCAGGTAGAACCAATTGCCGTAGCCGTTGATGGCCACGAAGCGCAGGATGACCACCTGGCCATCGTAGGCCGACAGGTTGATGGTGTGGTTCTGCCATTGGGCGCAGGCCGTGGGTGCCCACGCGGCGGTGCTGTTCGGCGCGGTGGCGAGCGCCGCGCCGCTGGCGGAATAGAGCGTGGTCCAGTTCGCCCCGCAGTTGGTGCTGATGTCCACGCGGAAGGCATCGTAGTACGTTGCGCTGTAAGGCGCGTAGGCATGGTCGAATTTGAGCGAGGAGCCGATGGCGGTGGTCAGGTCGATCTTGGGCGTGATCAGACGGTCCTCCTGGCCCACGTTCGTATCGTCGTAATGGTCCACGCTCCACGCGCGCGAGGCGGCGCAGGTGGCGCCCATGGTCAGTGAGGTGGTACCCCACGTGTAGCCGCCGTCGGGGTTCTGCAGGCTCCACCCCGTGGGGGTGGGCGAAGCCGCACTGAGCCCCTCGAAGAAGGGTACCGTGGAGGGCGTGCCGGCCACCACCGTGATCGCATTGCCCAGTTGGTCGTTGCCCGTGAATTGATCGCCCACGAGCGCCGTGCTCACCGTGAGCGTGTGCGCGCCGAGCGAGGGAATGAGGAGCGGCGTGGTGAAGGTGACCGTTGCCGTTGCGCCCACCGCGAGCGGGCCGCTGAAGTTCTGTGACACGATCGCGCCGCCGTCCAGCTGATAGCGCACGGGGAAGTTGCTCTGCGGCAACTGTCCGTAGTTGCGGATCGTGGCCGTGACGGTGACCGGTGCCGTGAAGCAATCGAGCAACTGGCCCGCAGCCGGTGTGAGCACCGCGGCTACACCCACGTTGTTGTTCAATGGCGTGTCGTAGGCCTCCACTTGATCGGTGCGGCTGGCACTGCTGCCCTGGCTGGCGCTGACGCCGAGACCACGGCGCGCGAAGGCGCTCCACAAGAGGCCCGTGTGCGCCCCGCCGTAGTCGGCCACGTCGGCGGCGAGGATCGCATCGCGCGCGTCCACGAAGCCGGGGTTGCACGGTGTCAGCTTCATGCCGTCGATCACCAGGCGCATGGCGATGTTGTTGCCTCCCGTACCGGTGTACAGGTTCGGGTCGAAGCCGTAGGCGTTGATCAGCTCCCACGTCATCTCCCACAGGATGGTGCACCACACGAAGCCCACCCCGTGCGGCGCGGCCAGCGCAAGGTTGTTGGTGCTCCCGTAGGTGTAGCTGTTCTGCGTGAAGTCCGTGCTGTACGGTGCGGGCCGGATGCCCCCACCCGTCACGCCCTGCCCGATCACGTAGGTGCCTATGCCGCGCCGGTCGGCGCCCTGGTCGCCCGGCTCGATCGTCATCATCAAGGCGCACCAATCGCTCCATCCCTCGCCCATCTGCTCGGCATTGGTCAGGCAGCTGGTGTTGGCCGGGCCGCCCACCAGGCGGTTGCTGATGCCATGGGTGTATTCGTGCGCCACCACGCCGTTGTCCAGGTCACCATCGCGCAGCGGCGCGGTGTAGTTCCAGAGGTACATCTGCATGCGCGGCGA
>CAZFAW010000181.1:0-3476 GCA_964517015.1 uncultured Chryseobacterium sp. | reverse complement strand
TTGGTGTCGTGCCAACCGTAAGGCGATGCGATCCCGCCGCTGGTCCACGGGGCGTTGCGGATCGCACGCGCGCCGTGGCTCGGGCTTTCCACCGGCGCCGGGTACACGCGGTAATCGTTCGGTGCTGCGGGAGGCGGAGGTGGCACCGGGGCGGCTGGGCAGGGCAATGCCTCCACAGCCTCGTCGAAGCGGCATTCGCTCACCCAGTCGTTGCGATCCAGCTCTGCGCCTGTCAGGGCGTCCACGCGCACGTTCCACCAGTGCGAACCGTCCGCCAGGTAATGGTTCACGTTCCAAGCGAGCAGCAGATGGCCGTTCACCGGTTGGTACACCAGGTCCACGATCACCGGTTCATCGCCCAACTGGCCGCCATCGAACGTGAAGCGATGGCCGCCGTTACCGACCGAGAGCAACGCCGGCAGCGGAACTCCGGGTGCGGTGTGGGCCAGCACCTGCGCCAATGCCGCTTGTGCGGTCACCTCGGGCGCAGTGGCGTTCACCCGGCGGTCCACCTGCGGCCATGCGCCGGTGTTCAACTTGAACAGGCTGCCATCGGGGCGTTGGTGCACGGCGATGTCGCCGTTCCAGATCTCGATGCCCTGCCACCGCTGCCGCAGGAAGATGTGCTGCAGGCCGTTGTCGCTCGCGTAGTGGTCCTTCACCACGAGATCACCGAGATCGGTGACGGAGAAGCCCTGTGCGGTGAGTTCCTCCCGCGCCAGTTCGATCGGATCGGTGGGCCGATGCTGCGCGTGCAGCCCCTGCACCAGGAGCAAAGCGAGCAACAGGAACGGATGGCGCGAGCAGGACATGGGGACCGGCGCACGAAACTAACCTGATCCGCAGCGGAATTCCAGCCCGGTCCCGCCCGTGGTCCTCAGGCGGCCAGGGCGCGCTGCTGCTCTTCGGCCACGCGCTTCAGCCCCACCAAAGCCTCCACCCAGTGGCGCCCGGCTTCGCGAGCCCTGCGTGCTGCCTCGGGCAGGCCGGCGAAATCGCCCTGCCACAACGTCACCTTCGTGCGGTCGTCTCGGTCGGGTTCCAGCAGAATGTCCACGGTGGTCTCATTGGTGCGGTCGTCGGCCAGGTCGCTTTCCACCGCCAGGGTGGTATAGCGCAAACGGCGGCCCGGTTGGCAGGCCATGATCGTTCCCTTCTCGCGCAAGATCTGGTGCCCATCGACCAGTTCCACCCATCGGATGGGTGTGCCACGCTTCCACTGGCTGAACACGAGACGGTTACCCCGATAGAGCTTGGTCAGTTGCGGCTCCGTCAACGCTTTCCAGATCGCCTCGGGCGAAGCCTCCACGAACAGCGTGCGGTCCACGGTGGTCAGTTGTTCCATGATGCACCATGGGCCGCACGTTGCGTGCCACACGGGCGGTGGCAGTCCGCCTGTGAACATGCTTTAACAGGAGGCCCACCGCCTTAGTCCACCACCAGGCGAAGCACCGGTCCTCCACCGGCCATGCGCACCAGGTACATCCCGGCCGGCGCGTCGCCCAGGTCAAGATGGTTCGCACCGGACGATACGCGCAGCTGCAACACCACACGTCCCACGGCATCATGCACCGTGCACCGATCCGCCACGGTGGCGAAGAGCACCGTTTGTCCGCTGCACGGGTTGGGCACCGCATGCATCGCGGGGTGTGCAACATCTTCCACACCCGTGCTGATGTAGAGGTAGGGATCGGACAGGCTCGTGCATCCGTTGGTGTCGACCAGGGATACGGTATAGGCACCGCTGAAATAGGTGACAAGGAAGGGTGCATTGGCGCCTGCGATCGCGTTGCCATCGAGGTACCATTGCAGGTCGCCCGTGCCCGAGGCGTAGAGCGTATCCGCCGATGCGGTGATCACGGGCTGCACCGGCACGTTCACCACCACGTCCACTGCGGCTTCGGCCGTGCAGCCGTTCGCGCCCGTCACCACCACGCCATACATGCCCGTGCTGTTCGCGGTGAGCGATGCACCGGTGGCACCGCCGAGCGCCGATCCATCGAGCGTCCATTGGTAACTGGCACCGGCCAGGGTGTCCACACCGAGCACGACGGAATCGCCCGCACAGAAGGTGGTGGACCCCGATGCCGTGAGCGACGGCACCGGCACCGAGTCCTGGCCGATCGCGGCGGCAGCGGTGAGGAACACGCACCCGGTGAGCGGGTTGGTCACTTCCAACGCATAGGAGCCCGCGATGGTGGCTTCGTATGCCGCAGCGTCGGCCCCGGTGATGGGCGCGCCATCGAGCGTCCATTGATAGGTGAGCCCGCTTTGCCCGCTCAAGTCCTGCGCGGTGAGCCCGATGGGCGTACCATCGCAGCCGAGGACCGCGCTGAGCGGATCGAGGGTGTGCTCGGGCAATGCGTTCACCACCACCGTGATCGGGGCCGAGGTATCGGCGCCGCAGGCGTTGCTCACGATCAACGCGTAGTCGCCGCCAGCGAAGACCTCCAGCGCATTCGTGTTCGCCCCAGGGATGTCCGTGCCGTTCAATTGCCATTGGTGGTCGAGGCCGGAACCGGGTACCGCCTCGAGGACCACCGACCCGCCCGCACAGAATTCCGTGGCACCCGAGGCCATGGCGCTCGCGATCGGCGCACCACCCACGGTGAGGTCGAAGCCGTTGTCCGTTCCGACGAAGTCGGGACTCGTGGAGATCACGCGGATGCGATACCCGCTGCCGAATGGCGTGCCTGGAGGCAGGGTCACGGTGATGCTGCCCGAAGCGGTGCTGGTCACGGAGCCCAGGTCCGTGGGTGCGCTGAAATCCCCCGTGGCGTCGGACAGTTGGGCGGTGAATTCGTTCGCGGGGATCAGGAACGATCCGGGGTTGAACGTACCTGTTGCCACGTAGTGCACATCGAACGTGGTGCCGGGGCACAGCGATGCGCTCAGCGGGGCCACCACCTCGATCGTGCGCGGCACATCGTGGAACCAGATTCCGGTGATCACCTCGAAGCCCAGGACCTCCGCCGTGTTCACTTGCAGCACGGGCACGCGCAGGCCCTGTGCGAGCCATTTGTACTCGCGCACGATCGGCCTGTCGATCGTGAAGCCAAGGCTCAGGGTATCGATGTTCACCGTGTCGTGCCCGGCGATGGTGGTCTTCACGCGCAGCGCATCATAGGTACCGGAGGGCGTGGTGATCGTGCCCCAACCGTCCACGTCGTTCGTACGGTCCTGTTCGTACCCGTAGTGCGCCAGGGAGGGTACGCTCAATTCCCACGCACTGTGCGAGGAGGTGTTGTCGCCATAGTTCAGCGGCAGTTCATAGATCACATCGTGTTCGTTGAAGATGATCGGCACCGGGATCCCGGACACCTCCGCACCGAAACCGACCTTCTTGTACTCGGACGACGAGCGGTACAGGAAGGTGTAGGGGTCCGTGATCGGGAGCAGACCGGAGAACGGGATGTCGGTTCCCGCAGTGGCCACGTTCGCGCGGTTGGGGTTGAAGAAGATGTCCGCATACACCA
>CAZFAW010000180.1:0-6018 GCA_964517015.1 uncultured Chryseobacterium sp. | reverse complement strand
TCTGGAACGCGCTGCCATGTGCCCATCCCATCGACCTTCGAAGCCCTTTGGAACACGGAACCAGGGTGTTTGGCCGGGAAAAGACTTTTACCACATCTTTACGCCCCTTCGTTGCGCCCCTGTACCGCTGAACTCTAACACCTATCGTTGATGGTGAGAAGGTTACTCTCCGTTGTCGCGCTATTCGCATTTGCGGCCACGGCAGCCAACGCCCAAGTGGGCGCTGGCACCCTGAAAGGCAAGGTCACCGATCGCAAGAGCGGTGAAGCCCTGCCGTTCGTGAACATCGTGGTGGAGAACCGCGGCACCACGGTGGCCGGTGGCGCCACCGATTTCGACGGTAACTACAACATCAAGCCGATCGACCCCGGCACGTACGACGTGTCGGTGACCTATGTGGGGTACCAACCGGTGAAGCAGACCGGGGTGGTGATCAGCAGCAACAAGATCACCTTCCTCGATTTCACCCTGAGCGAAGGGGTGGAACTGAAGGAATTCGAGGTGATCCGATACGAAGTGCCGCTGATCGACAAGGATGGTGGCGCCTCCGGGGGCACCGTGACACGCGACCAGATCGCCAAGATGCCCAGCCGTTCCGCCCAGTCCATCGCCACCACCGTGGCCGGCGCGAGCGATGCGGGCACGGGAGGCGGGGTGAGCATACGCGGCGCCCGCACGGAGAACACCTACTACTACATCGACGGGGTGAAGGTGCCCGCCGGAGCCGGTACCGGCCTGCCCAAAGCAGCCATTGAGGAAGTGCAGGTGATCACCGGCGGTGTACCCGCCAACTACGGCGACGTGACCGGCGGGGTGATCAACATCACCACGCGCGGCCCCAGCCGCAACTTCTTCGGTAGCCTGGAGTACCTCACCAGCGGGTTCAAGACCGGCGAGGACGTGGCTGACATCGTGGGACTGGACAAGTTCGCCTTCAACCAGCTCGAAGGCAGCCTGAGCGGTCCGATCTTCTTCCGTAAGGACAGCGTGGGCAACAAGACCAAACCGTTGCTGGGCTTCTTCCTGAGCGGGCAGTACACCAATGCGGTCGACGATAGCCCGCTGTACATCGGCGACCTGCGCGTGAACGCGGCCCGCCGTGCGGAACTACAGGCCGCACCCCTGCGCGTGATCCAGGTGGGCGACGGGCAGAGCGTGGTGTACAACACCGACTACCTGCGTGCCACGGATTTCGAGCACCTGGACACGCGCCAGAACGCGGCCAACACCACCTACCTGGCCACCGGCAAGCTCGACATCGCCACCACGCCGACCATCAACCTGACCTTGGGCGGCACGTTCGAGTACGGCCGCGACCAGGACTATGCGCGCGACAACGCCTTGCTGAACGCGGTGAACAACGCGCGCACACGGTCGATCACCTGGCGTTCCTTCCTCCGCTTCACCCAGCGCTTCAATGCCCGTGAAGAGGACGAGACGGCCGATGGCGCCAAGAAGAGCAACATCAAGAACGCGTTCTACAGCGTGCAGCTGGACTTCAGCCGGAACGATGTGAAAGGCGAGGATCCCGAGTTGAAGGACGATGTGTGGCGCTATGGCTGGATCGGCAAGTACAACACCTACCGGTTCAACAACTACACCCTCGACCTGAACCGCCAGGCCTTCATCCACGACGGTTTCCGCGACACCCTGGTCACTTTCCAGCCCGGTGATGCGAACCCCGACCTGGCCGCGCTCATGACGCAGTACTTCGATCTGTTCGAGCAGCAGCCCTTCAACCCCTTCGATCCGTTCGCCGATCCAGGGCCCTACGAGAACTTCGACGCCATCTCCGCCCGCAACGGCCTGCTGAACGGCCAGCGCCCGGCCAGCGTGTACGGCCTGTGGAACAACATCGGCCTGCTCAACAACAACTACAGCACACGCCAGACGGACCAGATCCGCGTGAGCGCGACGGGCTCGGCCGACATCGGACAGCATGCGGTGAGCGTGGGCGTGGAATACGAGCAACTGGCCACTCGAAACTATGCCCTCGGTCCAGTGGGCCTGTGGACCCGCGCCCGGGCGCTCACCAACTTCCACATCCGCGAACTGGACAAGAGCGACAGCACCGTGACCTACTTCTTCGGTACGCTCCCGTTCATCACCTACGACCGCCTCGTGGGCGACGACCAGGCCTACTTCGACCGCAACCTGCGCGAGGCCCTCGGCCTGAACCCCGACGGCAACGACTTCATCGATGTGGACGCGATCGATCCGTCGGTCTTCAGCGTGGACATGTTCAGTGCCACGGAGCTGATCAACGACGGTAACAACCTGGCCGATTTCTACGGCTATGACCACACCGGCAAGAAGATCAGCGGCACCACCACGTTCGAGGATTTCTTCGACAAGAAGAACGAGGATGGCGAGTACCTCCGCTACCAGAAACCGTTCGCACCGCAGTACATCGCCGGTTACGTCATGGACAAGTTCGCGTTCGACGACATCATCTTCAACGTGGGCGTGCGGGTGGACCGCTACGATGCCAACCAGAAGGTGCTCAAGGACAAGTTCCTCTGGCAGCCGGCCTACACCGCGGGCGATGCCGTGCCGAGCGCGTCGGTGAGTTCCCAACTGGACAACCGCCCGAGCAACATCGGCGACGATTTCGTGGTGTACGTGGACAACTACCAGGCCCCGACGGCCGTGGTGGGCTACCGCGATGGCGACGACTGGTACAACGCGGACGGTGTGCTGTTGACCGACCCCTCTCCCTTGCGCCAGGCCAGTGGCATCCAGCCTTACCTCACCGGGGTGAACACCGATTTCACCGGTGATATCGCAGGAAGCAAGCTGGTGAAGAGCGCGTTCGAGGACTACAAGCCCTCGGTGAACGTGATGCCCCGTATCGCCTTCAGCTTCCCCATCAGCGACGAAGCCGTGTTCTTCGCGCACTACGACATCCTGACCCAGCGGCCCACGAGCAACAGCCGTCTGGACATGATCAACTACACGTTCATCGAGAACGTGACCAATACCACGGTGCTGAACAACCCCGCGCTGAAGCCGACCAAGACGATCGACTATGAGCTCGGCTTCCAGCAAGTGCTCTCCAAGAGCAGTTCGTTCAAGATCAGCGCCTTCTACCGCGAATTGCGCGACATGATCCAGGTGCGCAACGTTCTGGAAGCCTGGCCTTCGCAGTACCGCACCTTCGACAACCTGGACTTCGGTACGGTGAAAGGCCTGACCTTGACCTACGACCTGCGCAAGACCGGGAACGTGGCACTGCGCGCCAGCTACACGCTGCAGTTCGCCGATGGCACGGCCAGCGGTCCCAACACCGGGATCAACCTGATCAACAGCGGCCAGCCCAACCTGCGCACCATCTTCCCGCTCGACTTCGATCAGCGCCACCGGATCCAGACCAACATCGACTTCCGGTACGGCGAAGGTTCGGACTACAACGGTCCCATGATCGGAGGCAAGCCCATCTTCCAGCGCACGGGCCTCAACATCGTCGGCATCCTGGGCAGCGGCACTCCCTACAGCGCGAGCAGCAAGGTGGTGAACGAGGGCTTGATCACCGGCGGAGGCAATTACGCCCTGGTCGGTTCGCTGAACGGCTCGCGCCTGCCCTGGCAATTCACGACCGATATGCAGCTGGACCGCGACATCCCGCTCACCTTCGGCAAAGAGGAGGGCGACAAGGCCAAGAGCGCGAACCTGAACGTGTACCTGCTGGTCACGAACGTGTTCAACACCGAGAACATCACCGGTGTGTTCCGCGCGACAGGATCGCCGAACGACGACGGTTACCTGGCGGCGCCGGAATACACCAACGAGATCAACGGGCAGGTGGATCCCACCAGTTACTCGGATCTCTATGCCGCCAAGGTGAACAACCCCTTCAACTACGGTGCACCGCGGACGATCCGTCTGGGCGTGCGCTTCGATTTCTGAACCCCAAGAGCTGACCATCATGCGTAACCACTTCCAGCTCCCCGCCGCCCTCGTTCTGGGCGCGACCCTTCTGCTGTCCGGCACCGCGGCGGCGCGCGAGCGCCAGGGCGGATCCTCGGGCATGGCCACACCCGGCGTGGTGAAGGCGGCCGGCTGCGCCCCGAGCACCACCGTGAGCGACCTCTGGGTGAACAACGTGCGCTGCCTGATCGAAACGGGCGGCAACATGTGGCAGGACCGTGCTTCTTCCGCCGGTGCCGCCTACGAGGTGCCCGCCACGGCGGACTTCTCGGGCGCCAAGGCCCTGTTCGCAGGCTCCCTGTGGATGGGCGGCCTCTCCCCGGACAACCAGCTCAAGATCGCGGCCGTGCGTTTCCGCCAGGACGGAAACGACTTCTGGCCGGGCCCGCTCACCAATACCGGTGATGCATCCATCACACCGGAGGAGTGCCTGGAGTGGGACCGCACCTGGCGCGCCGGTCGGCAGGATGCCATCGAGCAACAGGCCTATTTCGAGTGCCTGCAAACCCCCGGCTGTGATGCGGCCACCGCCTTCCCGGACTATGTGGTGCCCAGCTATTTCTTCGATTGGCCCGCCATCGGTGATGTGGGTGCCGGGCAGGACCAGTACATCGCACCGTTCGTGGATTTCGATCAGGACGGCGATTACGATCCCAGCCAGGGCGACATGCCGGACTACGGCCTGAACGAAGGCAACCTGGATTGCAAGAACAAGGTGCGCGAAAGCCCCGTGACCCTCTTCGGAGACAGCACCATCTGGTGGGTGTTCAACGACAAGGGCAACACGCACGGCGAGACCAACGGACAACCGATCGGCATGGAGGTGCGTGCCCAGGCCTTCGCCTTCGCCACGAACGACGAGGTGAACAACATGACCTTCTACAACTACGTGCTGATCAACCAGGGCACGCAGACGCTCACCGAGACCTATTTCGGCCAATATGTGGACCCCGACCTGGGGTACTCCGACGACGACTTCGTGGGCTGCGACGTGCAGCGCGGCCTGGGCTATGTGTACAACGGCGACAACAACGACGAGACCACCTCGAACGGTCCCGGATACGGCACGCAGCCTCCGGCATGCGGCATCGACTTCTTCGAAGGACCCTTCGTGGACTACGACGGGGTCGACAATCCCTTGACCCTCGACTATGCCGACGCGATCGCCAACAACGGGATCCCCTACAAAGGCATCGGGATCGGGTATGGCGACGGAAAGGTGGACAATGAGCGCTACGGTATGCGGGTGTTCATGTACTACACCAATGGAGCGGCCGATGCCGTTTCCGATCCCGCGGCGGTGGCCATCGATCACTACAACTACCTCAAGGCGATCTGGAAGGACGGCTCGCACCTGCTCTATGGGGGGAACGGCCACTTCCCGACCGATGATCCGGACCAGGACCTTGAATGCCTGTATATGTGCCCCGGCGATAGCGATCCGATCGGCTGGGGGACCGGCGGTGTGCCGCAGTATCCTTGGACGGAAGAATCCTCCGGGAACTCGCCGGACGACCGCCGCTTCATCGAGAGCGCGGGTCCTTTCACCCTGGAGCCGGGTGCGTACAACAACATCACGGTAGGTGTGGTCTGGGCGCGCGCCAGCGGTGGCGGACCCTTCGCCAGTGTGGAGCGCGTGCGCACCGCCGACGACAAGGCCCAGAGCCTGTTCGACAACTGCTTCAAGATCCTGAACGGCCCGGATGCGCCCACGCTGAGCGTGATCGAACTGGACCGCGAACTGGTGCTCACGATCAACAACCCGTTGGGCAGCAACAACTACAACGAGACCTATGAGGAGCTCGACCCGACGATCCCGGAGGATGCACCGGATCGGTACTACCGCTTCCAGGGCTACGAGATCTACCAGCTCCGCGATTCGAAAGTGAGCGTGGCCGACCTGCGCGATGCCGCCGGCAACATCGATCCCGATTTGGCGCGGATCGTCGCCGTGGTGGATCTGAAGGACGGGGTGACCCAGTTGGTGAATTACAACTACAACGATGTGATGGGCCTGCCGGTGCCCACCCTCATGGTGGCCGGTCCGGACGAAGGGGTTGCCCACTCCTTCCGAGTCACGGAGGACAAGTT
>CAZFAW010000179.1:0-6022 GCA_964517015.1 uncultured Chryseobacterium sp. | reverse complement strand
TCAGCTACCACATCGCCGTGATGCGCGGCTGCAACGTGGACCAGCCCCGCAACCTGGCCAAGAGCGTCACGGTGGAGTAACGCGCTCGCGCGGCTTGGCCCACATGAACACGCGGTCGCTGTTGCGGTAGCGCGCGAGGTCGCGCGTGAAGAGGATATGACCAAGGTCGATCAAGGCCAGTATCCCGAACCCGCCGAAGGTGATGCCGTAGACGATCGGCACTTTGGCGGTGGTGCCGAAATAGAGCCGGTGTGCGCCGAACGGACCCAGGAACAGCGCCAGTGCGGCGGCCACCACGCGCTGGTTCTCCCTCGGGTGAAGCGAATCGGCGGCGACCAAGGTATCGGCGGGCCAGGACAAGGCCTCCACCACCGGCACCCGGTCCATGGTCGTGCCGCTCACATCGTTCGACAAGAGACAGGCACAGACCAGCATCCACGGCACCACGATGCAACGGAGGCCGATCGCAACGACCATACGCCTCACTTGCCCGCAGCGTAGCGACGGGCCACCTCGTTCCAGTTCACCACGTTCCACCATGCGGTGATGTAATCCGGACGGCGGTTCTGGTAATGCAGGTAGTAGGCATGCTCCCACACATCGAGCCCCAGCACCGGGGTACCGCCGCACCCGGTCGCGGGCATCAACGGATTGTCCTGGTTCGGCGTGGAGCAGATCTCGACCGCGCCGCCCTTGTGCACGCAAAGCCAGGCCCACCCGCTGCCGAACCGGGTGGTGGCGGCGGCAGCGAACTTCTCCTTGAACCCGTCGAACGAGCCGAACGCCACGGACAGCGCCGCCGCAAGTTCGCCCGAAGGGGCTCCCCCCGCCTCCGGGGCCATGATCTGCCAGAACAGGCTGTGGTTGTAGTGGCCGCCTCCGTTGTTCCGTACGGCCATGTTGGTCATGTCCAGCCCCTTCAGGATCTCTTCGATGGGCTTGCCGTCCAGCGGTGTACCTTCAATGGCCTTGTTCAGGTTGGTCACGTAGGCATTGTGGTGCTTGCCGTGGTGAATGCCCATGGTCATGGCGTCGATATGGGGCTCCAAGGCGTCCTGGGTATAGGGAAGTGCGGGCAGGGTGAAGGGCATGGCGATCTCGGTTTGACGTGGTGTCCGGGGCCGAAGATAGCCCCGTGTGCAGGGCACCCCTTGACATGTGAGGCAAAAGACTACTTTCGCCCGCACTTTCACCAAAACGAACACGGAAAATGATCAGGAAATTCGCTGTGTTGGCCATGACAGCCAGCATGCTGGTGGCCTGCGGTGGCGCTGCCGAAGAGACCAAGGACGCCGCCACGGACGCCATGAACGAGGCCACTGAGGCCGGCAAGGACGCCATGAACACCGTCAATGAGTCCGTCAACAACGCTGTTGACACCATGAAGGCTGTTGTGGACACCGCCGCCGCCAAGGTGGAGGGCGCTGTGGACGCGGCCAAGGACGCCGCCAGCCACTGAGCGCATCGCGTTCTGCAAAGGACCAGCAGGGGGCCCGCAAGGCCCCCTTCGCTTTTCCGGCCGGGCCTTCAGCGCCCGACGAGTTCGGCTTTTGCCCGCTGGAAAATGGTGTCCGTATCGAGCAGGATGGCGTAGTAGCCCTGTGCCCCCCAGACGTTGCGCGCGATCCCGGCCTTCACGCGTGCGGACAGTGGTCGGCGTGAGCGTTGCAGGGCCGACCGGTCCGGCGCGATCCCCTGCTTCTCGGCATAGGCGGAAAGCTCGTTCAGGAGGGCATCGCTCACGCGATAGCGGGCGGTGTACGCCGCGGCATCGCCGTAGCCCTCCAAAGCGGTGCGATCGCGGTCGGCCACGTTGAAGGTGAACTGGTTCAGCGTGCCCGTGTAGAACAACTCGCTCATGTATTCGGAGCTCTCCGCCGTGTCGGCGGGCACGAACACATCGGGCATGATGCCGCCGCCGCCGAACACGGTGCGGCCGCCCAGCGTGGTGTACGCCTTGGTGGAATCGAGCTCGATGCTGTCCGCGCTCACCAGTTCCCCGTGCTCGAACCGGGACTCGAGATCGCCTTCGTAGTCGATGCCCTGGCCGTAGGGCCGCTGAATGGAACGGCCGGCGGGAGTGTAGTAGCGCGCGGTGGTGATGCGCACCGCGCTGCTGTCCGGCAGCAGGATGTGTTCCTGCACCAGGCCCTTGCCGAAGGAGCGTCGGCCCACGATCATGCCACGATCATTGTCCTGGATCGCGCCTGCGATGATCTCGCTGGCGGAAGCCGAACCTTCGTCGATCAGAACGGCCAACGGGATCGTCTCCAGCAAGCCTCCGCCCGTGGCGCGTTCGTCCTTGCGGGGGTGCATGCGGCCTTCGGTGTACACGATCATGCGCCCGCTGGGCAGCAGTTCATCGGCCAGTTCGATGGCCTGGTCCAGAAAGCCGCCACCGTTGCCACGCAGATCCAGCACCAGCCGGACCATGCCTTTCTTCAGCAGGTCCTGCGCGGCGGCCACGAACTCCTCGTGGGTGGTGCGCGCGAACCGCACCAACTTGATGTAGCCCACGTTGTCGGGGGTCAGCAACGCGGCCGCCACGCTGTTGATCGGGATCTTGCCGCGCTCGATCTCCACATCGAAGGGTTTGCGCCCCTTGCGCAGGATCGACACCACCACCTTGCTCCCGCCAGGACCGCGCAGACGGTCCATCACATCCTGGTTTGTAGTGCCCACGCCGGCCATGCTCTTCCCGTCGGCCGATAGGAAGCGGTCGCCTGCGCGGATCCCCAGTTTCTCGCTGGGGCCGCCTTCCACCGGTGCGATCACCACCACGGTGTCCTCCTGGATCGCGAATTCCACACCGATGCCTTCGAAGCTGCCCTCCAGCGGCTCTTGCGCCGCGCGCAGGTCGCGGTGGCTGATGTAGTAGCTGTGCGGGTCGAGCCGTTGCAGCAGGTCTTCGATCACCTCGTCCACCAGTTCGTCCTGGTGCACCGTGTCGACGTATTGATGGTCCAGCAGTTCGATCACCTGCCCGATCTTGTCGCTGGCCACCGGCTGGCGCGACACCAGGAACCCCGGCATGGCCGAGCGGGTGTCGCGAAGGCCGTAACCGATCACCAGTCCGGCCGCCAGCATGAGCGCCAGGAACAGCGGGAAGAAGACCGAAAGGGAGGTGCGTTGTCTCGGTTCCATCAGTCCATCACCAGGCGTTGCAACAAGATGCCGCCCTTCTCCAGCAGGTCGAGCCCGGAAGGGTCCTTGTAATCGTTCAGGTACACCAGGCGTTTGATGCCGGCCTGCAGGATCAGCTTGCTGCACTCCTTGCAGGGCGAATGCGTGAGGTACAACGTGGCGTTGCGGGCGTTGTTGGTGCTGCGCGCCACCTTCATGATCGCATTGGCTTCCGCGTGCAGTACGTACCAGAGCGTGAGCCCCTGTGCATCCTCACAATCGTTGGGGAACCCCGTGGGCGTTCCGTTGTAGCCGTCGCTGATGATCATGCCGTCCTTCACGATCAAGGCTCCCACCTTCTTGCGCGTGCAGTGGCTAAGACGCGACCACTCCTGCGCCATGCGCATGTAGGCGCGGTCGTAGCGCTCCTGCTTCTTCGGATCGGGATAGACGAGGAGGTCCTGCTGCATGGGCCCCTGAGGGCATTTGCCCATGTGCGCATGGAGGCATGTTCACACGAGCACATGTACTTCGTGCCCAGGGCGGGAGTCGAACCCGCACGATTGTTGAGATCACTGGTGTTTGAGACCAGCGCGTCTACCGATTCCGCCACCTGGGCAGGTGACTTCCGAAAGGACCGCGAAAATAGTGGTATCCATGAGGTTGGGCCGTGCGCACACCATCACCGGAGCAAGCGATGGCGCGCCACGATCCGATGCCGTACATCCGGAACGACCGCCGGTGCGCACGATCAGAGCGTGGCCAGCCCCCAGAAGAAACCGGCGGCCATGAGCAGGAGGAACACCACGAAGTAGGGAACGCTCATCGCCAGGAAGCGCAGCACGGTGCCCCCGATCGACCTGCCGTACACCCGCCGCAAGGAGATCACCAGGTACACCAGCGCGATCAGCGCCACCGGGATCGATGCTTCCTCCGGCAGCGGGAAGGGGATCAGCAAGGTGAAGAGCAGGGCGATGCTGAAGAAGAGGAAGAAGATGGAATGGATGTGCACCGAGAAGATCAGGTGCTCCCAATAGTAGTGCCTGCGCGCCTGGGCCCACACCAGCAGCACGGCCGTGAAGGGCATCAGGAGGAACATGATGATGGAGATGTTCTTGACCACCAGATGGGCCAGGCGCAGGGTGCCCTGGATGGAGCCGACCTGCAGGCGCCCGACCGACCGCAGCAGGCGCTTTTCCCACCACGCCGGTCGCGTCGTACGCCCTTCGGAGAGCAGGGAATCGGCCTGGGCATCGGTCATGTTCGCCCCGATCCGCACGAAGGATCGCTGGCTTTCCTTGTCGGGGAAGGTGACGTGGTTGTTGCCCCATAGGGGAACGAGCCGTTCCACGTCCAGCGAAGAACTGTCCGGTAGATGCCGCACCGCCGCCGCGAACCGGGCGTGCGAGCCGGGGAGCGTGTCCAGGCTGAACAGCTGGGCGATGCTGTCCATGTACCGGTCGACCCCGCCGCCGAGCAGGCGTTGCCGCGCGCGGCCGTACCAGGGCGAGTCGATCGGCAGCCGGGCCATGTGCGTGAAGGACGAATCCGCACGGAGCTGCGTCATCGCGCTGTCCGGCAGCACGTGATCGATCGGGGAGAGCACCAGGTGGCTCGACGGGTCGTTGTGGTCGGCCTCGATCCCATGGTCCAGGCGAAAGGAGAGCAGGGCGAAGAAGATCACGCTCACGAACACGTAGAACCGCGCCGGGTGAACGTACCGCGCGCGCTTCCCCTCCACGAAATCCTTCGTGAGTTGCCCGGGTTTGGTGAAGATCGCCTTGAGCGTGTTCCACAGCCGGGTATCGAAGTGCGTGATGCTCTCGACGAACTCGTAGGCGAATCGGCGGAACGGCACGCGCAGGTCGTGGTTCTCCTGGCCGCATTGCGGGCAGAACTCGAAGCCCTCCCGCAGCGTGGTGCCGCAGTTGGGACAGGCCTGGCTCTTGTTCCGGTGACGCGCCATGCGCGCTCGATCAAAGCTGCTTGAGCAGGTTCCGCAGGTCCACCTTGCCGGTCACGATCGCCTCCAGTCCGCTCAACGGGATGCGCTCCTGCGCCATGGTGTCGCGATCGCGCAGGGTCACGGTATCGTCCTGCAGGGTCTGGTGGTCCACGGTGATGCAGCAGGGCGTGCCGATGGCGTCCTGCCTGCGGTAGCGCTTGCCTATGCTGTCCTTCTCGTCATACTGCAGGTGGTGCTCCAGCTTCAGGCGGTCCACGATCGTGTGGGCTTTCTCCGGCAGGCCGTCCTTCTTCACCAGGGGCAGCACGGCCAGCTTCACCGGGGCCAGCGGGGCGGGCAGGCGAAGCACGGCGCGCGTATCGCCGCCTTCCAGCGCTTCCTCCGCGTAGCCCGCGCTCACCAGGGCCAGGAACATGCGGTCCAGGCCGATGGAGGTCTCGATCACGTAGGGCACGTAGCTCTCGTTGGTCTCGGGATCGAAATACTGCAGCTTCTTGCCGCTGAACTTCTCGTGGCTGCCCAGGTCGAAATCGGTGCGGCTGTGGATGCCCTCGAGCTCCTTGTAGCCCATGGGGAACCGGAACTCGATGTCGCACGCGGCGTTGGCATAGTGCGCCAGCTTGATGTGGTCGTGGAAGCGGTAGTTCTCCGCGGGCAGGCCCAGGGCGCGGTGCCAGGCGATGCGCTTCTCCTTCCACCGGGCGTACCATTCCATTTCGGTGCCCGGCTTCACGAAGAACTGCATCTCCATCTGCTCGAACTCGCGCATGCGGAAGATGAACTGCCGCGCCACGATCTCGTTGCGGAAGGCCTTGCCGGTCTGCGCGATGCCGAAGGGGATCTTCATGCGCGCGCTCTTCTGCACGTTCAGGAAGTTGACGAAGATGCCCTGCGCCGTTTCGGGCCGCAGGTAGATCGTGCTGCTCTCACCGC
>CAZFAW010000178.1:0-6043 GCA_964517015.1 uncultured Chryseobacterium sp. | reverse complement strand
TGCCCCGGGCCGGTATCGGCCCCGTCGAAGCCGGTGACCACGGCCGTGGTGCGGCGCAGGGTATCGCCGGCGGCGGCGAAGTCGGCCTGGCCGATCGTGATCTGCGCGAACAAGGGAGCGCCCAGCAACAGGGCGCCAAGCGTGGTGAGCGTCTTCATGGGGTAAGCGGGCGTGAAACTACGGGAAGCGGCAGGCGACCGCAACGGCACGGATCATGCGCTCGGTGGGATCCTACTTTTGCCGCACATGTCCCACCGCCGATCCTTCCCGCGACCCTTCGCCCCCCTGCGCGCCGTGCTTCCGGCGCTGGCCCTGCTCACGGTCCTTTCCACCTTCGGCCAAACCGGACAGCGGGACCTGGTGCAGTTCAGCGGCGTGGTGGTCACGGGCGACAGCCTGCTGCCGGTGCCCTTCACCAACATCCTGATCAAGAACAGCTACCGTGGCACCATGAGCGACGTGTACGGGTACTACTCGTTCGTGGCGCAGGCAGGCGACACCATCCTCTTCAGTGCGGTGGGCTTCGAGCGTTCGCAATACGTGATCCCGACCGATCTGGCGGACAGCAAGTACAGCATGATCCATGTGATGTACCCCGACCTGGTGGTGCTTCCTCAGGTGAACGTGTATCCCTGGCCCAGCAAGGAGCAGTTCGCCCAGGCCTTCCTGGAGCTGGACCTGCCCGACGACGACTACCAGATCGCCATGAAGAACCTGAGCGCGGCCGAAATGTTGCAGCGCATGGAGAACCTACCGACCTCGGCCTATGAGAGCTTCCGGTACCAGATGGCGTTGGACCAGACCAAGCTCTACCAGCAGGGTTCGCCCACGATCAACCTGTTCAATCCGATCGCCTGGGCGCAGTTCGTGCAGGCCTGGCGCAGCGGGGCGTTCAAGAAGAAGGACAAGTAGCCGCGCGACCGCGCACATGTGCCCGGCACGTGCATCTGAACCGGTGCCCGGTCCGGTTGTACCGATCGGCAAACCCGATCGACATGACCCGTTCCTTCCGCCTCTTCCCCACCCTGCTTTTCCTCGGTACCGCACTGGCGGCACGACCGCAGGCCAGTGGCAACCTCTGGTACGAATCGAATTCACGCATCTTCTTCCAACAGGCCGAACAACCCGTGAAGGCCACCGTGCAAGGCAACACCCTGTACCTGGAAGTGAACGCGATGATGAACGTGAAGGCCGACAGCTACCTGGCGATCTTCCACCTGTTGCAACTGGGGCAGACCGCCGAAGAGGCGGACAGCTTGATGGAGGGGCGCATCGCACGCCTCGTGGGCCGTGTGCGGGCCTTCGGCGTGACCGACGATGACGTGTTCACCGACATGCTCTCCTTCGTACCCGTGTATGAACTGGAGGAACAACGCAAGCTCTTCAGCCGCACCTATCAGGAGGTTCCCGCCGGATTCGAGATCCAGAAGAACGTGCACATCCGCTTCACCGATGCGCGCGTGCTGGACCGGCTGGTGAGCGCCGCGGCCAAGGAGGAGATCTACGACCTGGTGAAGGTGGACTACTTCGTGGCGCACCAGAGCGAAGCCTACGATACCCTGCGGATGTTCGCCACGCGCTTGCTGAAGAAGAAGCTCGAGAATTTCGAGACCCTCGGCTTGAAGGTGGACGCCAGCCACCGCACGGCCGCCGAGATGAACGGCGCCTATTTCCCCCTGGACCGCTACGCCAGCTACTCCGCCCATAGCAGCGCCTCGTTGAACAGCAGGCGCAAGGACCAAGTGATCAAGGACATCCGCAAACCCACGTCCCTGTTCTACAACAAGGTGCCTTATGGCCGATTCGATATCGTGCTGCACGCCGAGATCACCGAGCCACCGGTGCAATACACCTACAACCTCACCCTGCAATGCGAACTGCCGCCGGACGTGAAGGAGAAGGAGGTGAAGGAGATCATCAAGCACATCTGGATCACCGACAAGGGCGAAGCGAAAGTGCTCGACCTGCCCTGACCCCGGTCAACGGTGTGCGGTGGCGCCCCGCGCTGCGATCGCATCGTTGATCACTTCCTGGATCCGCGTGCGCACGTTCAACTCCGCCAGTTTCTTGTTGGCCGCGCTGGGGTACACGCGGTTGCTCAGGAACACGTACAGGCTGCCGTTGGCGGGATCGGCCCAGACCATGGTGCCGGTGAACCCGGTGTGCCCGAAGCTGGCGTAGCTCACGCAATCGCAGGTGGGACCTGCGGTGCCATCGCGGGTGGGTTTGTCCCAGCCCAGCCCGCGGCGGTTGCCCTTGGGGCCGTTCAAGGTGCCATCGGGCGCGCAGAACTGGCACTTGGTGAATTGTTCCACGACGGCTTCGCTCAAATAACGCCGCCCACCGTAGGTGCCCTTGTTCAGCAAAAGTTGCAGCAGCACCGCCAGATCGCCCGCATCGCCGAACAGGCCCGCGTGGCCCGCCACACCGCCCATCATGGCCGCACCGGGATCGTGCACATCGCCGTGCACCTGCTGGCGGCGGAACTCCAGATCGTACTCGGTGGGCATGATGCGATCCCGGGCGAACCGCTGCAAGGGACGGAAACCCAGGGTGGCCAGCCCGAGGGGTGCGTAGAATTCCTGTTCCACGAAACGGTCGAGCGAGGTTCCGCTCACCCGCTCCACCACCTCCTTCAGCAGGTAATAGTCGATGTCGCTGTAGACATACCCGCCACGGGCGGTCAGGGGCGCATCGAGCATCCACTTCCACATGCTGTCCTGGTAGGCCGGCCGCATGTAGAGGCCTTCGGCCACGCGCACGGTGTGCTCCGCATCGGCGCTGTCGGCCATCACTCCGGGCTTCGATCGGCCGTCCTTCATCAGTCTCAGGTAGAACGGCACGAACGGCTGCAGCCCGGCTTGGTGCGTGAGTATGTCGCGCAGGTCCATGGCCGCATGTGCGGGATAGTGCCCCACCAGTTCCGGCATGTACTGACCGAGCGGCCGCGTGAGGTCGATGCCGCCTTCGTCCACGAGCTTCATTACGGCGAGCGTGGTGGCGGCCACCTTGGTCACACTGGCCAGGTCGTAGAGATCGTCGGTGCGCACCTTGCGTCCGCCTTCGTATGTGGGGCGGCCATAGGCCTTGTTCCACACCACCTGCCCGCCCACGGCCACCAGCACCTGGCAACCCGGGAAGGCCTTTGCCGCGATCGCATCGCGCACGATCGCGTCGATCCCGGCGAGATCCGTCGTGTGCATGCCGGCCCCTTCCGGCGTGGTGTAGGTGAGGCGCTGGAGCGCGCCCACGTCAAGGCCATCGCCGCTGTTGAAGAACGAGCTCGGGGTGACGGGTAGCCGTCCGTAGGCGCCTTGCGCACCGAAGATGGCCTGCGCCGCCAGGTCCTGCGTGTCGTCGTTCTCTTCGTAGGTGAGCAGCAGACCGTCGAAGTCCTGCGCCCCATAGGCCCGCGTAAGGCGGTACGGATTCGAGAACAACGCGGTGACGAGCTTGTGGTCCCGATCGACCGCGCGCAACAGTTCGAAGGCGGCATCGGGGATGCCGAACTCCTTCTCCGCCCGGAACGACGTTCCGTGCACCGAGGCGATCACCACGTCGTACGGCTCCAACTGCATCAACAGGCCGGGCACGCTGTCGCGCGGGAGGTCCTTCGGGCAACTGAACCAGCGCACCGGTGCGTAGCGCGACAGCGCCTGCTGGAAACCATTGCCCGCGCTGTCGCCGATCACCAAGGAGGCGATGCGCAGGCTGTCGAGCGATCGCAGGGGCAGCAGGCCGTTGCGGTTGCGCAGCACGGTGATGGCGTCGCGGTACAGGGAGCGGCGCAAGGCGCGAGCCTGTGCGGTGTTGAGGTCGCTGCCGATGCCCACCGGATCGATGGCCTTCCGCGCGGCGAGCCCCGCCCACTCCTTCGCACGCAGCACCTTCAGGCATTTGTGGTCGATCATTTCCACGGGCACCTCGCCGCTGTCCACCGCCTGGCGGATACGGGCGATCGCCTTCACGGGATCCTGCGGGAAGAGCATCACGTCGTTGCCGGCCTTCAAGGCGCGCAGTTCGATCTCGCCGGGTGCGGCCTTCTTCGCCACCCCTTTCATGTTCAGCGCATCGGTGAACACCAGCCCGCGGAAGCCGAGCTCCTTCTCCAGCAATCCGCTCACCACCGGCTGGCTCAAGGTGCTGGGCAGGCCCGGCGTGGTGTCGAGCGCGGGCACCTCGAGGTGCGCCACCATGACCGCCGCAAGCCCTTCCTCCATGAGGCGCTCGAAGGGATAGAGCTCCAGCGAATCGAGACGGGCGCGGGTCTGCGCGATCACGGGCAGGTTCTCGTGGCTGTCCGTATCGGTATCGCCATGGCCGGGGAAGTGCTTGGCGGTGGCGATCACACCGCCCTGCTGCAGACCGCGCATGTAGGCGATCGCCTTGCGCGCCACCAGTTCACGGTCCTCGCCGAAGCTGCGGTCGTTGATCACCGGGTTCGCCGGGTTGTTGTTCACATCGGCCACGGGGCTGAAGCTCACATGCACGCCCAGCCGCTGCATCTGCCGCGCGATCTCTCGGCCCATGGCCACGATGCCGGTGTCGTTGCGCATGGCGCCGAGGGTCATCTGCTTGGGGAAGCGCACGGTGCTGTCCAGCCTCATGGCCAGCCCCCATTCGAGGTCCATGCCGATGAGCAACGGCGTTCGTGCCAGTGCCTGCAGGCGGTTGGTCATGCGGGCCTGCCGGTCGGGACCGCCCTGGAAGAAGATCAAACCGCCGATGTCCTTCTCGCGCACCAGCTGTTCCACCTCGGCCTGGTGCTTCGCCAGTGCGGCTTCGGTGGGAAAGGTCTTGTTCACGCCGCTGTAGGCGGCCACCATCATCAATTGCGCGATGCGTTCATCGAGCGAGAGCGTACCGAAGACCGAATCGGCCCAGGGCGTGGCGTGATCGAGGAACGGAGGTGCCTCGCCCCGGCCGCGCAGGGAGCGCCCACTGAACGAAAGCACCGCCACGCCGACGGTGCACAACACGATCCCCGCTTTTCCCATGGAACGCGACGAAGCTACCGGGGGCCTACCCACGCATGTGGCGTGCCGTTCGCGGTTTTCAACAGAACGGTTGTGAGGGAACCGATGGTACCCGCCGCTCCCGGCCGAGGAGGCAAGGCCGCTACTTTTGACGCTCCCCCGCCCGGCGTATGAGCGATCTGATCCGACTCCTTCCCGACCACGTGGCCAACCAGATCGCTGCCGGTGAGGTGGTGCAACGCCCGGCCAGTGCGGTGAAGGAACTGTTGGAGAACAGTGTGGACGCCGGGGCGCAGCACATCACCCTGGCGGTGAAGGAGGCGGGGCGCACCCTGGTGCAAGTGACCGACGATGGCCGGGGCATGAGCCCGAACGACGCGCGGCTGAGCTTCGAGCGCCACGCCACCAGCAAGATCCGCGCGGCGGACGACCTGCAGGCGATCCGCACCAAGGGCTTCCGCGGCGAAGCCCTGGCCAGCATCGCCGCCGTGGCCCAGGTGGAACTGCGCAGCCGCCTGCACGATGCCGAGCTCGGCACGCGCGTGCTGATCGATGGCAGCCGCGTGCGCGCCCAGGAAACGGTGACCTGCCCCGCCGGTACCACCATCGCGGTGCGCAACCTCTTCTTCAACACCCCGGCGCGCCGCCAGTTCCTCAAGAGCGACCCGGTGGAACTGAAGCACATCATCGACGAGTTCCAACGCGTGGCACTGGCCCATCCCGGCATCGCGTTCACCTTCGCGCACAACGACCAGGAGCTCTTCCACCTGGACGCCGGCAACGAACGACAGCGCGTGGTGGCGCTTTTCGGCCGCAAGTACGACGAGCGGCTGGTGCCCGTGGAGGAGGCCACCGATGCGGTGAGCATCGCCGGATTCTCCGGGAAACCCGAATTCGCGAAACGCTCGCGCGGCGAGCAGTTCTTCTTCGTGAACCGCCGATACATCCGCAGCGGCTACCTGGAACACGCCGTGCGCAGCGCGTACGATGAACTGGTGACCCGCGAGAACTACCCCTCGTGGTTCCTCTTCATCGAGATCGACCCGGCACGCATCGACATCAACATC
>CAZFAW010000177.1:0-6066 GCA_964517015.1 uncultured Chryseobacterium sp. | reverse complement strand
CGGCATCGATCACCGTGTCGTAAGCGGCCTTCACACCGTACGAAAAGCCCACATGGTCGATCCTGCCGTTGCGGAAACCCACGGCACCATCGTCGATGGTCCGCCCATTGCCTACGTGCACCGTGGCCCCCTTGATCAGCACGCTCCGGGTTTGGGGTGGTGCCGGTGCGATCGGTTGCCCTGCGGCTGCCACCGCGCTCACATAGAGGATCCAGGCGAACGTTCTCATGGTTCTTCACCCAGGGTTTCGCACGTCCAATGCCCGCGTTCGCGCGCCTCGGCCCGTTTCGCGGGCGCACCGTTGCGCTTCGCCACCAGCATCTTGGCGATCAGGCGTTCGCGTTCGGCCTTCACGGCGGCACGCAGCGACCGGTCGCGTTCCGCATCGTAGTAGGGCACACCATCGACCAGGGTCATGCGGCAACGGGCATCGATGCGCAAGGGGTTCGCGCTCCACAGCACCAGATCGGCATCCTTCCCCACCTCCACGCTGCCCATGCGCGCGTCGAGGTGCAGGGCCTTCGCGGGGTTCAGGGTCACGGTCTTCCACGCTTCCTCCTCGCTCGATCCGCCGTACTTCATGGTCTTGGCCGCTTCCTGGTCCAGGCGGCGGCTCATTTCAGCGTCGTCGCTGTTGATGCACACGTTCACCCCGGCATCGTGGAGCAGGGCGGCGTTATAGGGGATCGCATCGTACACTTCGAACTTGTAGGCCCACCAATCGCTGAAGGTGCTCGCGCTCGCACCGTGCTGCCGGATCTTGTCGGCCACCTTGTATCCTTCCAGGATGTGGGTGAAAGTGTTCACGCGGAAGCCGAGCGAATCGGCCAGGCGCATGAGCATGAGCACCTCGGCCTGCACATAACTGTGGCAGGTGATGAACCGTTCCCCTCGCAGGATCTCCGCCATCGCGTCGAGTTCCAGGTCGCGGCGCGGTGCGGGCACCGCGGGTTCCGGCACGGTGTGCCTGCCCCTGGCGGGCGGCTTCGCGAGCGATCGCCACGCCTGCCACTGGCGGTCGTAGTCGCGCGCCCGGTGGAACCCGTCGAACATGATCTGCTCCACGCCCATGCGTGTGCGGGGGTAGCGCGTGCCGTTCTCCGATGTGCTCTGCTTCACGTTCTCGCCCAGGGCGAACTTGATGAAGGGCGCGGAACCGGCGATGTGCATGGCCTCTGCGCTGCGGCCCCAACGCAGTTTGATCAACGAGCTCTGCCCGCCGATCGGGTTTGCCGAACCGTGCAGCTGCTGCACGGCCGTGACACCCCCGGCCAGGTTCCGGTAGATATCGATGTCGTCCGGGTCCACCACATCGCCCACGCGCACCTCGGCCGTGTTCGCCTGTCCGCCCTCGTTCACCCCGCGTTCGATCGCGATGTGCGAATGCTCGTCGATGATCCCGCTGGTCAGGTGCATGCCGCGCGCTTCCACCTCCACCACGGAGGGTCGTGCCTTCCCTGCGAAACAGACGGCCGGGTCGAGGTCGCGGCCGATGGCGGCGATGCGACCCTCGTGCACGAGCACATCGGTATTGCCCACGATGCCTTGTGCGCCGTTGGTCCAGACGGTGGCGTGCCGGAAAAGGAAGGTGGTGGTGTCCGGCGGTGCCGGCGCACCGAACGCATTGAACGGGTACCAGACCTCGCCCGGTGGTGCGGCCCACAGACTGTCCAGGGTTTGTTCCTCCGCGTTCGGTGCGTGGTCGCCCGGCGGCACGGGCGTGTCCTGCTGCCGCACCGCGCTCCAGGCCACCCATGATCCGTCGGGAAGCTGGCCCTGTCCGTCCCAAATGCCGCCGTTGTGATGCACGATCCCGTTCAGTCGTACGGTTCCGGGCAGGCCCGACCGTGTGCCATCGAACACCAAGGTCACGAGCTCGCCCTGGCGGGTCATGCGCACCTTCATCGGCGCACCCGTCTCATCGGGTCGGCTCAACAGCACCTCGGGATCGCCGTGCGTCCCCTTCACCTGCATTGCGAATACACGACGATCCAGGCTCAGATCATAGTTACCCGCGAGATCCTCGTAGACGGAGGGAGCGATCACGTGTCGTGTGCCCTGCACCCAGGTCTCGAGGATCCTGTTCTGCGCTGCGAGCAGGTGCTCGGTGGTGATCACGAAGCTGGCGAGATGGCCTTCGGACAAGGTGCCCACGCGATCCTCCAGGCCGAAGAACCGCGCCGGCACGGTGGTCAACGCCGCGATCGCCGTGGCCGTGTCAAGCCCGCAGCGCACCATCCGGCGCAGGTTCGCCCAGAGATCGCCGGGGTTCTTCAGGCCCCGCGTGGTGAAGGCGAAGGCGAGACCTGCCGCGTGGAGCCGTTCCGCATTGTGCGGAGCGAGTTCCCAGTGCTTCATCTGCTGTACGGAGACCTCGAGCGCATCGAACGGGTCCTCCACATCGAACGCGTCGGGAAGGGTGAGCGGCAGGATGAGGCGCTGTCCGAGGACCTTCAATTCGTCGAGCCGCGCGTATTCGTCCCCATTGCCTTTCACGATGAAAGGCATACCGAACTCGGCGGAAAGGCGCGCTGCACGCAGCTCATCGTTCCGGTTCGCTGCCTCGAACACCCAGGGAAGCGCGCGTTGGTCGTTCAGCGCTTGCAGATCGGCATCGCTCTGTTCGTGCCGACCGGCCGCTGCATACCACTGCGCGTCGTAGAGCGCCTGGCGCAGCACCGCCACCGCTCCCATGAGGGAGGAGGGATGGTCCGTGCGCGCGGAGCCTTTCCGGAAACTGAAATGCGCCGATACCGCCGGCACGAGCACATCCTCCTCGGCCGCACGCCCGGCGAGCAGAACGGCCGCGCCCGTGCCGCGGGCGATCCCGTCCTGCACGTGCGTGATCACCAGGCCGAAGCCCTGTTCGCGCAAGCCGCGTGCGCGATCCGCATCGGGCACGTACAGTCCGGAGGCCGCGCGCGAGGCACGGATGCACGGGTTCCAATAATGCGCGCCGCGATCGGGCCCGGATCCCGCCTTCGCTGGGTCGTCGGGCATGCCCAGGTCGCTGTAGGCATCGATCAAGGCAGGCCAGACGTGCCTGCCGGTGAGGTCGTGCACCACCGCACCCACGGGTATTTTCACTCGCGTGCCGACAGCGACGATCCTTCCCTCCTGGATCACAAGGGTCGCATCGGCCAGCGCTTCACCCGGTGCCGTATGCACGGTGGCATGCACGAAGGCTTCGACCGGTCGCGCCACATCGTGCGGGCCGTTCACCGGCACGTTCACCTGGGCCCGTGCGGCGTTGAACAGTACGACGTAGAAAAGGACGGGGATCGCGATCCGGAGCACGGGTGCCGAAGATAGACGGGCGGTCCCTCGCGCAGCCCACCGGTCCATCCCTCTACATTTGCGCCGCTCATTCCTACGCCATGGAAGGATCCTTCCTCATCTTCTTCCACAGCCTGCTGCGCTGGCTCGTCCTTCTCGCCCTGGTGATCGCCGCCGGTACGGCATGGCGCGGCTGGCTGGCACAGCGTCCGATCATCGTTTGGGAACGCTCGGTCACCATCCTGGCCATGGTGCTCTGCCACGTGCAACTGCTGCTGGGCCTGGTCCTGTACATGATCAACTTCAAGAGCTACACGATCGTGGGCATGCGGGGCGGTAGCACCGGGCTGACCAATGATGTGGTGCGCTATTGGAAGTACGAGCACATCGGCATGATGATCCTCGCCATCGCCCTGGTCACCATCGGTCGTGTGCTCAGCAAACGCGCCAAGGAAGAGCCCGCGAAACAGCGGCACATCGCGCTTTTCTACACCGCGGGGCTGCTGCTGATCCTTTACATGATCCCCTGGCCCTTCACGTTCCTCGGCGCGGGCCGCGGCTGGCTATGATGCGCACGCGGACCTTCGCCGCCGCTGCGGCGCTGTTGCTGGTGGCCTGCGGCGCCGCGGGTGGTGCCGATGGGAACAACGGCACGCCGCGCACCGGTGCGGAGATCTTCAACACGCAGTGCGCGCTTTGCCATGGCCGGGACGGGCGACTGGGCATCAACGGGGCCAAGGACCTGACGGCCTCCACGCTCTCGCAGGCGGACATGGTGGCGATCGTGACGCACGGCAAGGGCGGCATGGCCCCGTTCGAACATGTGCTGGCCCCGGACGAGATCGAACGCGTGGTGGAGCACGTGCGCACCCTGGCAGCGCCGAAGGCCGAATGATCGATCCTAAGGAGAACGCAGCGAAGCCGGAGAGCGCCGTGCTGATCGGCCTGGTGAACGAGGACCAGGACGCGGAACGAGTGAAGGAATACCTCGACGAACTGGAGTTCCTGGCCTTGACCGCAGGCATCCGCACCCTGCGGCGGTTCACGCAGAAGTTACACCGGCCCGACAGCCGCACATGGATCGGCAGTGGCAAGGTGGCCGAGGTGAAGGCGTGGATCGAGGCGAACGGCGCCGGTACGGTGATCTTCGACGATGAATTGAGCCCCGGCCAACAGCGCAACCTGGAGAAGGAGCTCGGGCGCCCCGTGCTCGACCGGCCGCGTTTGATCCTCGACATCTTCGCACAGCGCGCCCGCACGGCCCACGCCAAGACCCAGGTGGAACTGGCGCAATACGAGTACATGCTGCCGCGGCTCACCAAGCTCTGGACGCACCTGGAACGCCAGCGCGGCGGCACAGGAACACGTGGCGGTGCCGGTGAAAAGGAGATCGAGACCGACCGCCGCCTGATCCGCGATCGGATCGCGCTGCTCAAGTCCCAGCTCAAGGACATCGACAAGCAGAAGGCCACCCAACGGGGCAACCGCGGCAAGCTGGTGCGCGTGGCGCTCGTGGGCTACACCAACGTGGGCAAGAGCACGCTCATGAACCTGCTGAGCAAGAGCGACGTGTTCGCGGAGAACAAGCTCTTCGCCACGCTGGACACCACTGTGCGCAAGGTGGTGCTGGGCAACCTCCCCTTCCTCCTCACCGACACCGTCGGCTTCATCCGCAAGCTGCCGCACCAATTGATCGAGAGCTTCAAGAGCACGCTGGACGAGACCCGCGAGGCCGATCTCCTGCTGCACGTGGTGGACATCAGCCATCACGATTTCGAGCAGCAGTACGCCACCGTGAAGGCGACACTGGCGGAGATCGGCGCCGGGAACAAGCCCACCATCGTGGTCTTCAACAAGATCGACGCCTACGTTCCCGCGGCGCACGATCCGCACGACCTCGCGCCCAAGCGTCGCGACCAGTTCACGCTCGAGGAGTGGCGCAACACCTGGATGGCCGAGCTCGATGGCGAGGAGTGCATCTTCATTTCCGCCGCACGGAAGCAGAACATCGATGCGCTGCGGCGGCTGCTCTACGATCGCGCGAAGGCGTTGCACGTGGCCCGCTATCCCTACGAGAGCGACCTGCTCTTCAACGACGCTCCGCCGCCGGATCCGGCGTAGCGATCACATCGAGATGGCAGTGGGCCAGCGCATCCGGCGCCATGGGCTTCCCTGTCAAGGCCGCCGAAACGGTGTACCCGCGATCGGCCAGCCAGCGCAGCAGGTCGGCGGCCGAGGATCCGTTGTCGCGCAGGTTGTCGTCGTCGAGCTCGATGAAGAGCAGCGGTCGGTACGTGCGCAACGTGCCCTCGGCGCCCTTCAACACTTCGTGTTCGAAGCCCTCCACGTCGATCTTGAGCAGGTCCACGCGGTCGAGCCCCAGACCGGGCCACAGCTCGTCCAGTCGCGCCACCTGGATCTCGGTGAAGGGGAAGCGGTCGCTCCCCTGCTCGTCCAGCACGATCCGGTTCATGCCGGCGTTGCTGCCGACCACCTGGTACAAGCGGTGGGTGCGCGCTTCGTTGCCCAGGCCGTGATGCTCCACGCGCACCCGCTCCAGCCCGTTCAGGGCCAGATGGCGGACCAGTCGCGACCGGTTCGCCGGGTCCGGCTCGAAGGCCACCACGCGCGAGGCGCCCACCTTGCGCGCGAGCGGCAGGGCCAGCATGCCGATGTTCGCACCCACGTCGATCGCACGATCGGTCGGCTTCACCAGGGCCAGCAGCCGCTCGAAGCCGGGGTCCTTCAAGCCGAAGGAGAGGTAGTGGTCCACGGCATCGCTGAGGTCCA
>CAZFAW010000176.1:0-6069 GCA_964517015.1 uncultured Chryseobacterium sp. | reverse complement strand
TCGGCGCCGGTGGCCTTCACGGCCTGGGCCACGGTCTCGAACACCGGCCGGTCCAGGTGTTTCTGGCCGCCCTTGCCCGGGGTAACACCGCCCACCACGTTGGTGCCGTAGTCGATCATTTGCGTAGCGTGGAAGGTGCCTTCGCTCCCGGTGAAGCCCTGGACGATCACCTTGCTGTTCTTGTTGACGAGTACGCTCATGGGGGTGTGTCGGATGGCGGGTGGCGAAACTAATCGGCGGGCGTTGCCGGGACCATCGGTTCGGCATACCCCGTGCGCAGGTAATCGTACACCAGCCACAGGGTGCCCAACATGATCGCACCGCCCACCCAGAAGGGCAGGCCCATGCCGAGCGGATAGAGCACGCTTGCGATGGCCGGGCCGAGGATCCGCGCCAGGGAACCGAAGCCCATGTTCTGCCCCATCACTTCACCCAGTTCGTGGGGATGCGCCTTCCGGCTGAGGATCGAGACCAGGCTCGGGTTCAGACAGGCATTGCCCACCGCGAGCATGACGATGGTGACCAGGCTCCACCACACGAAACCGGTGCGTGGCACGAAGGGAATGCTCGCAAGCCCCAGCCCCACGAGGATGCAACCGGTGATCATCATGCGCCGTTCGCCCAACACGCGCTGCAGGGGGCCCACGAGCCCGCCTTGTGCGATCGCCGAGCACACTCCCACCAACGAGAACATCAGGCCCACGTGATCCACGTCGAGGCCGTACTTCTGTTCCCAGAGGAAGGCGATGCTCACGTTCATCATGCTGAAGGCGGTGATGTACACGAAGCCGATGAGGAAGATGTCGCGGAAGCGCGTGTCCTTCAGCGAAGCGAAGGTGCTGGCGATGGGCTTGAAGTTGATGGGGCGCGCGGGGTCCTTGTCCGTGAGCGATTCCGGCAGCACGAACACCACGCCCACCAGGTTCAGCACGCACAGCCCGGCGGCGAAGTAGCCCAGCACCATGAGCCCGGAGTGGCTGTACACGTACCCGCCGATGGCCGGGCCGAAGGCGAAGGCCAGTCCGAAGGAGGCGCCCACCACCAGGCCGATGCGCCGGGCGCGTACATCGGGTTCGGAGATGTCGCTCACATAGGCTTGCGCCGCAGCGATGTTGCCCGAGCCGATCCCGGTGAGGATGCGGGAAAGGAACAGCAGCCACAGGCTGTCCGCGTGCGCGAACACCACGTAGCTCACCGCGCTGATGACCACCGATCCCATGATCACCGGCCTGCGCCCCACGCGATCGCTCATGGAGCCCCACACCGGTGAGCAGAGGAACACCAGCAGGCTGAAGACCACCGAGGAAAGGATGACCTGGAACTCGCTGGCGTGGATGTGCTTGGCGAAATAGGGAACGACCGGGATGAAGAGCGTGAACCCGATCAGGTCGATGAAGATCGTGAACCAGAGGATGAAGAGGCGGCGATCCATGGACGTGCTCCGGAAAGGCGGGCGAAGGTAACCGCGCCCACGCACCGGTCCCGTTCCCCGGCGTGGATCAATGCACTGCGGTCGGTGGTGCGGCCGTCGCGGCACCGTGCCGCACATAGGGCCGTATGATCAGGCGGATCGTGTTCTTCCAACTGAGGTACTTCCACGCCCAGTTGAAGAGCACCTGCATGCGGTTGCGGAACCCCACCAGTTGCATGACGTGGACGAAGAGCCAGCCAAGCCAGGCGAACAGCCCTCCCATGTGGAAGGACCCGCGATCGAACACGGCCTTGCCGCGACCGATCACGGCCATGCTGCCCAGGTCGCGGTGGTGGAAGGGTTGCCAGGCCTCCCCGTTCGGCCGCAACAGGTTCTTCACCAGGTGCCGCGCCTGTTGCATGGCCGGCTGCGCCACCTGCGGGTGCCCGTTCGGCCAGGCGGCATCGGCGGTCATCAACGCCACATCGCCCAGGGCATGGATCCCGGCGCAGCCTTCCACCCGGTTGAACGCGTCCACCTTGTAGCGCCCGCTGCGCGCATCCAACGCGCTCTCCAGTCCGGGCAGCGGCCGTCCCTTCACACCGGCCGCCCAGATCACCGTGTTGGTGTCCATGCTGGTCCCGTCCTGGAAGGTGAGGCGCGCGCCATCGAACCCGGTCACCCGGGTGTTGAAGCGCACGTTCACGCCCATCTCCTGCAGGTAGCGCAGGGCCGTGGCCTGTGCGCGTGCGGAGAAGCTGCGCAGCACGCTGCTGTTGCTATCGATCAGGTGGATCTGCATGCGCTCGCTGTCCAGTTCGCGGTATTCGTTCCGCAGCACGGTCTTGCGGATCTCGGCCATGGCACCGGCCAGTTCCACGCCGGTGGGGCCGCCGCCCACGATCACGAAGTTGAGCTGCCGGCGCTGCGAAGCCTCGTCCTGCAGGTAGAGCGCCGCCTCGAAATCCTGGAGGAAGTCGCTGCGGATGTCGAGCGCCTGGCTGATGTTCTTCAGCTGCATGGCCTCCTGCTCGATCCGATCGTTGCCGAAGAAGTTGGTGGTGCTTCCCGTGGCGATGATCAGGACGTCGTAGTGCACGCGGCCGTGATCGGTCTCCACGCACCGCTCGGCGGGTACCACGGCGTGCACGGCGCACATGCGGAAGGCGATGTTGGCGGACGGCGCCACCGTGCGGCGGAAGGGATGCGCGATGCTGTCGGCGCTGAGGCTGGCGGTGGCCACCTGGTAGAGCAACGGCTGGAAGCAATGGTGGTTCTGCTTGTCCAGCAACAGCACCTTGAAGGGTCGGCCCGCCAGGCCGCGCACCACTTGCAGGCCAGCGAACCCGCCGCCCACCACCACCACCGTGGGATACGGCAGCGCGTCGAAGGCTTTTCGAGCGGAGGTGCTCATGCGGTGTGCGAAGATCCGCAATTTCGGGCCGCGTGATCGAGCACGATACCATCTGTGCGCTCAGCACCGCACCGGGCACGGGCGCGATCGCGGTGGTGCGCTTGAGCGGGCCGCTTTCGGTGCCTTGTGTGCGTGCGCTGGCCCCCGCCCTGCCCGCGGCACCGCCCCCGCGCACGGCGCTGCTCGCCGGGCTGCACGACGAAGAGGGCACGATCGACGAAGCCTTGGTCACCTGCTTCCCGGCACCGCACAGCTACACCGGCGAGGACGTGGCGGAGATCGCCACGCACGGATCGCCTTACATCCAGCAACGCGTGCTGCACGCGCTCACCCGCCACGGTGCACGCATGGCCCGGCCCGGCGAGTTCACCCTGCGTGCCTTCCTGAACCGCAAGCTCGACCTGAGCCAGGCCGAGGCCGTGGCCGACCTGATCGCCAGCAGCAGCCGCGCCGCGCACCGCCTCGCCGTGCAGCAATTGCGCGGGGGCTACAGCCACCGCATCGAGCACCTGCGCCAGCAGCTCATCGACCTAGGCGCATTGATCGAACTGGAGCTCGATTTCAGCGAAGAGGACGTGCGCTTCGCGGCGCGCCCCGAGCTCATCGCCCTGCTCGACGGGATCACGGGCATCTGCGATCATCTGATCGCGAGCTTCCGCTACGGCAACGCGTTGAAGGAAGGCGTGCCCGTCGCCATCATCGGTGCGCCGAACAGCGGCAAGAGCACGTTGCTGAACGCGCTGCTGCAGGAGGACCGCGCGATCGTGAGCGATGTGCCCGGCACCACACGCGACACGATCGAAGAGGAACTCACCCTCGAAGGCGTGCTGTTCCGCTTCATCGACACCGCCGGCCTGCGCGAAACCGGCGACGCCATCGAACGCATGGGCATCGAACGCAGCTACCGCAAGGCACGCGAGGCCAGCCTGGTGGTGCTCCTGGGCGACGCCGGCGTGATGAACGAGGAGGCCTTCCTGCTCGAAGCCGAGCTGTTGCGCAGCCGATTGGGCGAAGGCCCCCGGCTGCTGCCCGTGCTCAACAAAGTGGACCTCGCACCGCGCCCCCTGCACACGGTGCTGGGGATCTCCGCGCTCGCGCACCGCGGCCTCGATGCCTTGAAGGAGCGCTTCCTCGCGCACGTGAACGCCCTCGGGCCCGTGCAGGGCGATATCGTGGTGACCAACGTGCGGCACATGGACGCCCTCACGCACGCACGCGATGCGCTCGTCTCCGCTCGCGCAGGGATCGACGCGGGGATCGGCGGCGAGCTGATCGCGAGCGACCTGCGGCGCGCACAACACCACCTGGGCGGGATCACCGGCCGCATCACCCCGGACGATCTGCTCGGCAGCATCTTCTCCCGCTTCTGCATCGGGAAGTGATCGACAGCGCGCCGCTCAGGGACAGTGTTCGATGGTGCGCGGCGCCTGCTCGATGTACACGTACTCGTCCGCGCCATCGCCTTCGGCCGCAGGGCCCATGCCCAGGGTGCAGATGGCTTCGATCACCCAGGGATCGCCATCGTTCTTCACGGCCTTGCGATAGAGGCGGTGCAGGTCCGCGTTGCCGAAGTCGATCACCGGTTCGCCTTCCTCTTCGCCCAGGTCCATGCCGCCCGCGCACGGCCATGCGAAGCGCGAACCGCACGGTTGGAAGCGCTGGGCACCGGCATCGTGCACGTACGTCCCGGCCAGCCGCATGCGCGGGATGGCATCGCTCAGTTCGTCCGCGTATTTGTCCAGCGTGAGGTCTTCCCCGGATCCGCCGGCCTCCCCCATCTCGTCCACCAGTTCAAGGCCCTCGTGCGTTGCGCGGAAGAAGTACGGCTTGTCGCCCGTGTAGCCGACGGTGATCAGGCCGTTCACCACGTGCCATTGGCCGATGGTACCGAAGGGCACGCTATCGCGATCGATGTACTGCTCGCGCAAGATGAACGTGCTGTCGGCCCGCACCCAGAGCCACGTGTCGATCCCCGGACAGTCGGCGCAGGGGAGCGTGTCGTTGTAATAGCCCGTCCACACCACCGGCACGGAAGGGGTGTCGATCGGCGCGCGCGCGGTGTCCGGGGCCGGTCGCGGATCGGGCGTGGTGGTGCCGGTGCAGGCGGCGAGCAGCAGTGCGCCGATCGCTGGGAGGGGCTTCTTCATGCGAACGAAACTACCACCGCATCTTCGCACGCGCATGACGCCGCTCCTCTCCACGTTCTATTTCGGCAGTGTGGAGCACTACCGGTTGCTCGCGCACCATCCGAAGGCGATCATCGATGGCGGCGAGCACCATGTGCGGCAGAGCTACCGCACGCGCACCGGCATCGTGGGCCCGAACGGCGCGCAGGCCCTGAGCGTGCACGTGGAACACACCGGCGGGACGAAGATCCCCGTGCGCGACGTGCGGCTCTCCTGTTCCGAGCCGTGGCACCGGCAGCACCTGCATGCCATCCGCAGCGCGTACGGCAACACACCGTGGTTCATCCACTACATCGACGACATCGAGGCCGTGCTGCTGGCCGGCCACACGCACCTGATCGACTTGAACCGGGCCTCGCTGGCGGCCGGCATGCGCTGGCTGGGGATCGGAACGGCGATCGAAGAAGCGGCGCACCACGTGGAGGACGTTGAGGGCCTGCTGGACCTGCGCGACCGACTGCATCCGAAGAAGCCGCTCCCGGAGGAAGTCGCGCACGTGCGGCCCTACCCGCAGGTGTTCGCGGACCGGCACGGGTTCGTGCCCCGCCGGAGCGTGATCGACCTGGTGTGCAACTGCGGACCGGAGGCGCGGCACCACCTGGGTGCGGCAAGTTGACGCGCTCCGTTGCTCCGTGGAACCTCAGCGCGCGATCACGAACCGCAGCGGCCAGGCCGAGGCCCCTTGCCGCAAGGTGATCGCATACGCTCCGCCGGGCAGGGGCGACGGGAACGCCACGCGGAACGGTGCGGCACGCGCGGGGACGACCTGCCCGTGCGCGATGCACGCGCCACGCGCATCGGAAACCTCGTAGGTCATGGCACCTGGAACGGACGATCGCAGCCACGCGCCTTCGGCATCCGTGGCGAGGAGCGAAAGCGCTCCGGCCTGCCCGGCATCCGGTTCCGACGCCGCCACGGGGGACGCCGCGCGGGCCGTTGCCATGCCCACCACCATCGCTGCCAGCACACTGATCCACTTGCTCATGATGATCTCCCTTTCTAGATCGTGACCGTCATGCGCGGCTCGCAGTGTGGCGGCCCGGAAGCCCTGGGGCGTC
>CAZFAW010000175.1:0-6105 GCA_964517015.1 uncultured Chryseobacterium sp. | reverse complement strand
ACCTGGTGCGGCAGGTGTGGCAGGAGAAGTGAGCTAGGCCTCCACCACCTTGAGCCTCGCGAAGCGCAACAGCAGTTGCTTCTGTCCGGCGCTGGGGAAGAACACCGTGGCCTTCAGGTCGGGCGGCTGGCCTTCGATCCGGATCACCTTGCCCTTTCCGAAGCGATCGTGCTCCACCGTGGTGCCTTCGGCCAGGCCCTCCGGTGCAATGGTACCGAGGGTCGATGTGGCTTCCACAGGTGCGCCTTCGGTTGAAATGCGCTTGAGGTTCTTTTTCTGCGGCGGCGGTGGAACGATGCGCGGCAGGGTCGGGGTCGCGCGGGCTGGCGTAGCGGCCCCGGAACGTTCCGGTGCTCGCTCGCTCCTTCCTGATCCGCTCGCCGCGGACGGACCCGATCGCGTACGCCAGGGCGTGGCGGGCCCCTCTTCGGACCGGTTGCGTTCGTGCCGTGCCGGGAGCTGAAGGAATTGCGGGTCGATCTCGTCGATGAACCGGCTGGGCTCGGTGGAATTGAGGTTGCCCCACTTGTACCGGCTCATGGCGTAGGTGAGCGTGGCCCGTTTTTCCGCGCGGGTCAGTGCCACATAGAACAGGCGACGCTCTTCCTCCAGGTCGGCGCGACTTTGCACGGCCAGCAGGTTGGGGAAGAGGTCCTCTTCCAACCCCACGATGTACACGTACGGGAATTCGAGGCCTTTCGCGCTGTGCACGGTCATAAGGCTCACGCGATCGTTGTCGTTGGGGTCGTCGTTGTCCGCATCGGTGAGCAGGGCCACATCGATCAGGAAGTCCGGCAGGGTGCGCGGCGCGTCGCTTCCCTCCTGGGCATCGCTGAACTCCTTCATGCCGTTGAGCAGTTCCTGGATGTTCTCGTAGCGGCTGATGCCTTCGGGTGTCTTGTCCGTGAAAAGGTCCTTCAGCAGCCCGCTGCTCCGGGCGATGTGCTCGCCGAGGGCGTAGGCGCTTTGGGTGGCGAGCATGGTCTGGAAGCTGCGGACCATGGTCACGAAATCGGCGAGGCTCTTCAGGGTGCCGCCATGGAAGCCCAATCGGTCGGCGTGATCGTTGATCAGTTCCCAGATGGGGAGCTTCCGCTCGGCGGCCAGTACCGTGAGCTTCTCGATCGTGGTCTGTCCGATGCCGCGCACGGGGTAGTTGATGATCCGCTTGAGGGCTTCTTCATCGCGCGGGTTGCATACCAGGCGGAAGTAGGCCAGCAGGTCCTTGACCTCCTTGCGCTGGTAGAAGCTCAGGCCACCGTAGATGCGGTAGGGGAGGTTGAGCTTGCGCAGCGCCTCTTCCATGGCGCGGCTCTGCGCGTTGGTGCGATACAGGATGGCGAAACCGCGGTTCGGGACCTGCTCGCGCATCTTGGTCTCGAAGATGCTGTGCGCCACATAGGAGCCCTCCTCGTTGTCGCTCAGGGTGCGATGCACGCGGATGGGCTCGCCTTGGACGTTCTCCGTCCAGATCGTCTTCTTGATCTGGTCGCGGTTCTTGTCGATCAGGCTGTTGGCCGCGCCCACGATCGTTTTCGTGCTGCGGTAGTTCTGCTCCAGCTTGTAGACCTGATGGTCAGGGTAGTCCTTCCGGAAGTTGAGGATGTTCTGGATGTTGGCGCCGCGGAAGCTGTAGATGCTCTGGCTGTCGTCGCCCACCACGGTGATGTTCTCGTGGCGCGCGGACAGGGTCTTCACGATGTTGTACTGCACCAGGTTGGTGTCCTGGTACTCGTCCACCAGGATGTACTGGAACCGGTCCTGGTACTTGAGCATGGCCGCGGGATGGTCGCGAAAGAGCAGTGCGGTGTTGTAGAGGAGGTCGTCGAAGTCCATGGCGCCGCTGCGGAAACAGCGTTCGGCATAGGCCACGTAGAGTTCGCCCATCTTCCCGCGACCGGTGGCGGCATCGGCGGTCATCAGTTCGCCGTCGTTCAGGTATTCCCGCGGCCCGATCAGGTTGTTCTTCGCCATGCTGATGCGGTGCTGTACTTGTGCCGGTTTGTACAGCTTGTCGTCCAGCTGCCACTCCTTCACCAGGCCCTTGATCACGCTGCGGCTGTCGTCGGTATCGTAGATGGTGAAGTCCTGCGGGTAACCCAGGCGATGTGCTTCGGCCCGCAGGATGCGCGCGAACACGCTGTGGAAGGTGCCCATCCACAGGTTGCGGGCTTCGGTGCGCAGGGCGGGATCGCCCGATCGTTGCAACAGGTTCGCGATCCGCTCCTTCATCTCCCGCGCCGCCTTGTTGGTGAAGGTCAATGCCAGGATGTTGAACGGGTCCACACCCTTGGCGGTCATCAAATGGGCGATGCGTACGGTGAGCACCCGTGTCTTCCCCGAGCCGGCGCCGGCGATCACCATGGTGGGCCCGTCGGTGGCCTCCACCGCCGCGCGTTGCGCGTCGTTCAAACCCTTCAGGTGTTCCATGGCGGGTGAAGGTAGACCCTTCGGAGGGGCCTCACCCCACGTACTTCAGCGCGCGACCCGGATACCGTGCGGCCTTGCTGAGCTGCTCTTCGATCCGCAGCAGTTGATTGTACTTCGCGATCCGGTCGCTGCGGCTGGCGGAGCCGGTCTTGATCATGCCGCAGTTGGTGGCCACGGCCAGGTCGGCGATGGTGCTGTCCTCGGTCTCCCCGCTGCGATGGCTCATCACCGCGGTGTAGCTCGCACGGTGCGCCATGTCCACGGCTTCCAGGGTCTCGGTCAGTGTGCCGATCTGGTTCACTTTCACGAGGATCGAGTTGCCGATCCCTTTTCCGATGCCTTCGGAGAGGCGGCCGGTATTGGTCACGAAAAGGTCGTCGCCCACCAGTTGCACCTTGCCGCCGAGGGTGGCCGTCAGTTCCTTCCAGCCGTCCCAATCGTCCTCGGCGAGCCCGTCCTCGATGCTCACGATGGGGTATTTCGCGCACCAGGACTTCCACATGGCGATCATGTCGCCGCTGGTGAGGGAGTCGCCCGTGCTTTCGAGGGTGTAGCGCTTCTTCTTCGCGTCGTAGAACTCGGTGCTGGCGCAATCGAGCGCGATCACGATGTCGTCCCCGGCCTTGTATCCGGCCTTGTCGATGGCCTGCATCACCAGCTTCAGCGCGTCCTCGTTGCTTTTCAGGTCGGGGGCGAAGCCACCCTCATCGCCCACGTTCGTGGAAAGGCCCTTCGACTTGAGCACGGCTTTGAGGTGGTGGAACACCTCTGCGCCCATGCGCAGGCCCTCGCTGAAGCGTTCGGCGCCCACGGGCATGATCATGAACTCCTGCACATCGACCTTGTTGTCGGCGTGCGCACCTCCGTTCAGGATGTTCATCATGGGCACCGGCAGGACGCACGCGCCCACACCGCCCACGTACCGGTACAACGGCATGCCGGCTTCGCTGGCCGCGGCTTTGGCCACTGCAAGGCTCACACCCAGCATGGCGTTCGCGCCCAGATTGGCCTTGTTGGGTGTTCCGTCGAGGCCGATCATGGCGCGATCGATCATGGCCTGTTCGCTCACCAACGCGCCGTGCAGCTCGTTGTTCAGTGTCTCGTTCACGTTCTCCGCCGCCTTCAGCACACCCTTGCCCAGGTAGCGCTTCTTGTCGCCATCGCGCTTTTCCACCGCTTCGTGCGCGCCGGTGCTGGCCCCGCTGGGCACGGCCGCGCGGCCCATGTGCCCGCTGTCGGTGAACACATCCACTTCAAGGGTCGGGTTGCCGCGCGAATCGAGGATCTCGCGGGCCTGGATCTTGGCAATGACGCTCATGGTGCGGGGTCAGGCGTTTTCGAGGGCGGGCTTCTTGGCTTCGATGCTGGCGCGGATCCGGTCCACGAAGCGATCGAAGAGGTAACGGGCATCGTGCGGGCCGGGCGACGCCTCGGGATGGTATTGCACGCTGAACACGGGGCGGTCCTTGAGCTGGATGCCGGCCACGGAGCCGTCGTTCAGGTGCACGTGCGTGATCTCGATGGCCGCGTTCCGCTCCGCATCGGCGCGCTTCACCACGAAGCCGTGGTTCTGACTGGTCACTTCATCGTGACCGGTGAGCAGGTTCTTGATCGGATGGTTGATCCCGCGATGGCCATGGTGCATCTTCTCGGTGCCGATGCCCTGGCTCTCGGCGAGCAACTGGTGGCCCAGGCAGATCCCGAAGACCGGCAGGCCCGAATCCACGATGGCCTTCACCAGCGCCACGCTCTGCGGCATGGCGGCGGGATCCCCGGGGCCGTTGCTGAGCATGAACCCGTGCGGTCCCCAGGCCATCATGTCCTCCAGTCGGGTGGACATGGGGAACACCTTCACCAGGCAGCCGCGCTCGGTAAGGCAGCGTTCGATGTGGGTCTTCACGCCGAGATCGAGGAGGGCAACGCGGTACGGTGCATCGGGATCGCCGGTGGTGAAGGCCTGTGGCGTGGAGACGGTGCTGCTCAGTTCGAGCCCGTTCATGTCCGGCGCGGAGGCCAGCATGGCCCTGAGGCGTGCCACGTCCATTTCGGTGCTGCTGATCAGGGCGTTCTGGGCGCCATTGTCGCGGATGTGCTTCACGATGGCGCGGGTGTCCACGTCGCTGATCCCGGTGATGCCGTTGCGCTTCAGCAGGTCCTCGAGGGATCCATTACCGCCGGGCCGGCTCCAGGCTTCGCTGAACTTCTTCACCACGAGGCCGGCGATCTGCACGCTGCCGCTTTCCACTTCTTCGTCCTTCACGCCGTAGTTGCCCACATGCGCGGTGGCCATGGTCATGATCTGGCCCTTGTAGCTCGGGTCGGTGAAGATCTCCTGGTACCCGGTCATGCCGGTGTTGAAGCAGATCTCCCCGGTGGCGATCCCGGGTGCGCCGATGGCACGCCCCTCGAACACGGTACCATCCGCCAGCAGCAGCAGGGCTTTGGGGCGTTGGCTCGTCAGCATCGGGCTGCGAATTTACCGGGGTCGTAAAAAAAAGAGGCGCCTTCGAGCGCCTCTTTCTTCACAACTGTCGATCGGGCGATCACTCGGCCTTGCTCGCGGTGGTTCCGCCGTCGGTGGTGCCGTCGGCGGCCTTCTTTCCCGGGCTGCGCCGGCTGCGGCGGGTCTTCTTCGCCTCGGTGCCGGAGCCTTTCTCGCTCCTGTACACCGTGTTGAAATCCACCAGTTCGATCATGGCCATTTCGCTGGCATCGCCCGGGCGGGTGCCCAGTTTCAGGATGCGGGTGTAGCCGCCGGCACGCTCGGCGATCTTCGGGGCCACATCGCGGAACAGCACGCTCACGGCGTCCTTGTTCTGCAGGTAGCTGAACACCACGCGGCGGCTGTGGGTGCTGTCGTCCTTGCTCTTGGTGATCAGGGGCTCCACGTAGCGGCGCAGCGCACGTGCCTTGGCCAGCGTGGTCTCGATGCGCTTGTGCGCGATCAGGCTCACGGCCATGTTGCTCATCAGCGCGCCCCGATGGCCCTTCTTCCTGCTGAGGTGGTTGTTCTTGTTCCCGTGTCTCATGATGATGTCCGCATTGGTGCGGGAGCGCCTGCTCCCTTGCCGCTTACTCCTTGTCCAGTTTGTACTTGCTCACGTTCATGCCGAAGCTCAGGCCCTTGTTCTCCACCAGGTCCTCCAGTTCGGTCAGGCTCTTCTTGCCGAAGTTCCGGAACTTCAACAGGTCGTTCTTGTTGTAGGCCACCAGGTCGCCGAGGGTCTCGATGTCCGCGGCCTTCAGGCAGTTCAGGGCGCGCACGCTCAGGTCCATGTCCACCAGTTTGGTCTTGAGCAACTGGCGCATGTGGAGGCTGGTCTCATCGAACTCCTCCTCGTGGTGGCGCTCCTCCACCTCCAAGCTGATCCGCTCGTCGCTGAAGAGCATGAAGTGGTGGATCAGGATCTTGGCGGCCTCCTGCAGGGCGTTCTTGGGGTTCACGGAGCCGTCGGTCACCAGTTCGATGGTGAGCTTCTCGTAATCGGTCTTCTGCTCCACGCGGGTGTTGTCCACGCTGTACTTCACGTTCTTGATGGGCGTGAAGACGGAGTCGATGAAGATGGTGCCGATCGGCGCACCTTCGGTCTTGTTCTCGTCCGCGGGGATGTAGCCGCGGCCCTTGCCGATGGTGAGCTCGACGTTCAGCTTCACGTTGCCCTCCAGGTGGGCGAT
>CAZFAW010000174.1:0-6108 GCA_964517015.1 uncultured Chryseobacterium sp. | reverse complement strand
CGCCACACCCGCCCCACTGGGCATCGAAGGCACCAACAGCGCCTACCTCGAGGTGAGCACCATTCCCCCTGTGGACCTTGGCCACCGACTGCAATACCTGATCGACTACCCGCACGGCTGCGTGGAGCAGACCACCTCGAAGGCGTTCCCCCAGCTGTACCTGGCCGACGTGATGGAGATGCCCGCGCGCATGCAGCAGGAAACGCGCCTGAACGTCGAAGCCGCGATCCGCAAACTGCGCCGTTTCCAGAACACCAACGGGAGCTTCAACTACTGGCCGGGAACCAGCTACGTGGACGATTGGTGCAGCGTGTACGCAGGCCATTTCCTGATCGAGGCCGAACGCAAAGGCTTCGCCGTTCCGGCGGACATGCGCACGAATTGGATCAGCAACCAGAAGCAGGCGGCGCGCGATTGGAACGCCCGGACGAACAACGGCTGGACCTACCGCTATTCGCAGCTGCTGCAGGCCTACCGCCTCTATGTGCTGAGCCTGGCCAACGCACCCGACATCCTGGGCGCCATGAACCGCCTGCGCACCGATCCCCAGTTGGAACTGCAAGCGCGCTGGACCCTGGCCGCGGCCTACGCGATCGCCAACCGCAACGATGTGGCCCAGGCCCTGGTGAAGGACCTGACCACATCGGTGGAACCCTACACCCAGATGGCGTACACCTACGGCAGCGACCTGCGCGACGAAGCGCTGATCGCCGAGGCGTTGATGCGCATGGGCAACGATGCCCAGGCCGCCGTGGTGGTCAAGCGCATCTCTACCGATCTGAACGAGGGCGGTTGGTACAGCACCCAAAGCACCGCCTTCGGCCTCATGGCCGTGGCGCGCTTCGCCGAACGCAGCAAGCTGGACAGCGGCCTCTCCTTCACCCTCACGGTGAACGGCAAGAGCGAGGACCGCTTCAGCAAGAAGGCGATCGCACGCTACGACCTGCCCGTGCCCGATGGGCGCGCGAACGTGGCACTGGCCAACAAGGGCCGAAATGTGCTCTATGTGCGCCTGGTGCGCACCGGCACCCCGCTCGCGGGCCAGGAGACCGCATCGGCCTCCGGCCTGGTGCTGGACGTGACCTACCGGGGAACGGACGGGCGCACGGTGGATCCCGCAGCACTGGAGCAAGGCACCGACTTCACCGCCCTGGTCACCGTGGCACACCCGGGTGTGCGCGGCAATTACCAGCAGCTTGCCCTCACGCAGGTCTTTCCCAGCGGCTGGGAGATCCGCAACACGCGCATGGAAGGCACCGAAAGCGCCACCCAGGCCAGCTACTTCACCTACCAGGACATCCGGGACGACCGGGTGATGACCTACTTCGACCTGTACGCGGGACACACCGTGACCTACACGGTGAACCTGAACGCCTCGTACGTGGGCCGCTATTACCTGCCCCCCACCCAATGCGAGGCCATGTACGACCATACGGTGAACGCACGCAGCACCGGTCGATGGATCGAGGTGCTCCCGCCGGGCGGTGCGCCAAGGGCCGGCAAATGAGCAACGCGAGCAAGTTCCTGGCCGTCATCCAGTTCGTAACATTGCAACCGGACCCACGCCCATGAAAGCCACCCGTTTCGTTGCCGCGCTCGCCCTGATGGGCACCGGCCTGTTCGCCCACGCCCAGGCGACCACCCAGGAACCCGCCGCCGCCAAGACCATCTATGTGTACATGGTGGCCAAGCAGGATGCCCAGCACCTCGTGATCAGCGACGTGATGGAAGCCACCGAACTCATGAAGCAAGCCGACCTGGTGAACCTCTTCCATACGAAGCACCCGGACACGGCCACGCCTTACAGCATGGAAGCACTGCGCTTCGCCACGAAGGAGGAAGCCGACCAGAGCCGCACCACGCTGAAAGCCAAGTACGAGAAGACGGGGAAGAACGTGACGATGCTGTAAGCAGCGCCCCTCCCACACATCAGAGAGTGCCGCCCACGGGCGGCACTCTCATTTCAAGGCGGTCCAGGTTTTTCTAAGAGGCGGGCCGGATCGTTGGACCCAAAGAAGCTCCTCCCGTTCCCGCTCGGGTCGGCGTGCGGAGTTGGGGCGTGCGTGCCGAGTGCATTCAGGATAGGGCCTCGGGACCGCCGACACAAACCCCAATGCAGAAGGGCGCCCACTGGGCGCCCTTCCAATTCAGTCTCAGTGACGCCTAGCGCCCGCTCACAACCACCGGTGTGCCGGCGTAGGTAACGCCATCGGCCACCAAGCGCACCACGTAGGTGCCGGCGCTCCAACCCGACGTGTACAGTACGATGGGCATGCCGATCTCCGGCGCGAACGAGGCGGCCATGCGGCCGGTCACGTCCAGCACTTCCACGCGCTGCACATTGCTCACGCCTTCGGGCACCACCACGTGGATCGCCTCGGCGGCCGGGTTGGGGAACACTTCGGTGCTGGCCGCAGGCTCGCTCTCCGCCAAGCCTACATATGCACTGTACTGGCCGCAGGGATCATAGCTGCCACCCATGGTCTTCAGACCGGTGCCGTTGGGATCGAGCCATTCCTCCAGGTGCTCGGTGGCCGCGCCGGAGTTGCTGTTCCAGTGGTAGCTCACCTTGCCGAAGTAATCGGGCTGGTTCTGGCCACCGGGCACCACGCTGTTGCAGTACGAACCGCCACCGGTGAGGGTGCCGATTATCTGGCCGGAGGCGTTGAAGAGCGGCGAGCCGGACGACCCGCCCTCGGTAACGCCCCAGCCATTGGCCGTGCCGGACCAGTTCACGCGCCAGTGCGTGCCCGGAGTGCCGCCCCAGGTGGAATTCACCGTGCTGGCGGTGTAGGTGCTGATCTTCTTCTCATCGCCGTTCGGGTGGTGTATGCACACGCCGTTCGGGCTGGCCGTGTTGTTCGCGTTCCAGCCGTTGAAGTAGGGGATGTAGGTGTTCGGGATGGGATCGTCCATCTCGATCAGCAGGAAATCGGAGCCGGTATTGCCGCCGCCGTCGTTGCTGTCGCCGCGCTTCACGCATCCGGTCATGGACTTGGAGGTGCTGGCCACGCCGGTCTCGCAACCGGTGCGCTGGTAGCGGAAGTAGGCCTTCCATTGGGTGAAGTTGGAGGTGGTGCTGTTCACGCCGCAGTGGAAGGCGGTGAGGATGTAGGGCTTGCAGTCGCTTTGCAGGTTGTTCACCACCGAGCCGGAGCACCAGCCGGCGCCACCGGGTTCCACCACGCCCAGGCGCACCACGCCGTCGCGCTCATCGAACCAACTGGTCCCTTCGCTGCAGTTCACGTCCACTTCGCAGTCCTGTGCCTTGGCTTCGCCCATGAAGCGGTAGGCATGGCCCATCTTGTCGATGAAGAAATGGCCCTGGCCCGCAGCGGTGGCCGGCTCGTAATACTCCACCACACAGGCCTCGCCGGGCACCAAGGCGGTGGCGAACAGCCCACTGGGGTGATTGTTGTAGCTGGTGAAGCCGCCCAGCACGTTCTGCCCTTCGTCGTCGTACACGAACAGCACGGCGTTGGCCGGCATGTGGAAGTCCGAGAAGTAGAGTTCGGTGGCCAATGCGCCCTTTGACTCGATGCGCAGCTGCCAGAAGCGGTCGCCGTTGGGCAGGGTCTGCCAGGTGCCGGCGTTCTCAAGGCCGGCGTTCACTTGCACGAAACGTGCATAAAGGGGGATCATGCCCATGGCATCGCGCGCGGCATCATCGTCCGCTGCGGCCTTTGCGTCGAACGCGCCGGCCTGCACGGTGGGCACATCCGCACGGCCGATGCCGTGCTGCAGGGAGTACGGCGTGCCGCCCACATTGATCTGGGCGAACAGGCCGGGTAGGCCGGTCACGAGGACAGCGGCGAGGGTAGAAATGGTTCTCATGCGAGGGGTTGACAAGGGTGGCGAAAATAGGCGGGGCGCGGATGGAACGTTCGGTCCCGTCCACCACAGGTTGCGCATTGTTGAAAAGAAACAGGGGCCGCTGTGCGGCCCCTGTTCGGTGCGGTGCGGACGGGGTCAGCGCACGAGCGTGATGTGACCGGTCTTGGTCACCCCCTCGCCGTTGTAACCCGTACCCACGAATTCGTAGTAGTAGGTGCCGTCGGGGGTTTCATCGGTGGGCTTCCAGGCGGCCAGGGTGCTGTTCACGTTGCTGGTCTCGTGAATGGTCATGCCCCAGCGGTTGAAGATCTTCAAGGAGAAATCACGGAACCCGCGCAGGTCGATGAAACTGAAGGCGTCGTTCTCACCATCGCCGTTCGGGCTGAACACGTTGGGGATCTCCACGATGGGCTTGTCGAGCACTTCGATCGAATCGGTGTAGGTGCCGAAACATCCGTTGGCGTCGATGCCCGTGAGGGTCACGTAGTACATGCCCGGCGATGTGTAGGTGTAGTAGGGCTCGTACACACCGGCGCTATCGTTGCCGTCGCCGAAGTACCACACGAAGTTGCCCACGTTGCTGGCCGAGGTGTTGTTCAGGAACACGGTGAAGGGCGCCACACCGGTGTTGGGCTCGGGAATGAAACTCACTTCGGCGGGCGGGTACCAGTTCACCGTTACGGTTTGTTCGGTGTAGCAACCGTACTCATCGTCGCCCACCTGTACGGTATACACTGCGGGCGAGGTGATCGGGGTCACCACCGGATCGGGGCAATCCACGCAGCTCAGTCCATCGGTGGGGCTCCAGGTGTACGACACCATGTCTTCGTTGATGCCCGCGCAGTATTGGAAGCGGGTGTTGGGGCGGTTCGGGCTCACCGACTCGATCATGAAACCGCCGGGGGCATCGGTGCATACATCACCCAGGTCGCTGTGCCACTCGTGCACACTGGTGAAGCTGGTGGCGGTGTAGTAGTTGGGCAGGTTGTTGGTCCAGTCGGTGCCGAAGTTGGGGTAGCGGTCGGTGCAGACTTCCACCACCAGGTTCGACACGCCGTCCCAGTTGAAGCCGGCGGCGAAGGTGAACTGGTTCCAGCCGGTGGTGGCCGTTACCGTATCGGCGGGGAACACCACGGAAAGCCCGTCGATCCAAATGCCGGTTTGCAGTTGCTCCTGGGTGGTGCAGCCCATCTTGATCTCGAAGTTGTAGTAGTCGGTGTAGGCACCGGCCGGGATGCTCTCCACATTGAACCCGATCTCGGAGATGGTACCTCCCACGAAGCCCATGGCCTGCAATTCGGCCGCGGTGAACAGGAATTGGTTGCGGTTGCCGGTGTAGAAGTTGCCGAACACGGCCGGGTAGGTGAAGTCATCGCCTGCGGTGGTCGCATCGCCGATGTCCGTCTGGGTGATCACCCCGGAGCTGCAGCCGGCGAAGTTGAGGCCGCAGTAGCTCGGCACCGTGTTGTCCAGTTCCACTAGGAACACGGTGCTGTCGCCGATGCAGATATACTCGTCCTGCGGGGTCACCGTGAAATCGGGCGCGAAGGCGGGGTTCACCGTGACGGAGATGGTGGTATCCAGGTGTACGCACTCGTCCGGGCTGGTCATGGTCACGGTATACTCGTAGGTGCCGGGCAGGCTGTAGGTGCCCACGGGGTTGGGACAATCGTCACAGCTGAGGCCCGTGGCCGGTTCCCACTCGTACCCGTACCCCGAACCGGGGGGGCTCACCGTTACGGTGAAGTCCACCGTGGCGCCCAGGCACAACGTCGTGTCCGCCTGCGTGACCGTGTAGCTGAAGTCGGGCACCACGAACACGGTCACCGTGTCGCTGTTGATGCAAGCACCGGAGAGGTCGCTCTGCACCACATAGGTGGTGGTGGTGGCCGGATCGGCAATGGGATCCTCGCAGGGGTTGCAGCTGAAGTTCACGCCCAGCACGATCGGGTCGCCGGAGAGCACGCTCCAAGTGAAGTTGGCGCCGCCGTTGCCATCGAGCGTGGCCACCTGATCGCCGCAAAGGGTCCAGTCCGGACCGGCGCTGGTGCGGGTAAGCACGTTCACCGTGTAGACATAGGTCTGGAAGGCGTTCACCGGGCAGGCGTCATCGGACGCGTTGATGAAAAAGGAATGGAAGCCGGCGCTGCCCACCGGTGCCGTCCAGCAGATGGTACCGGTCACCGGGTTGGCACCGCCCCAGGTGAAGGTGGCGCCGGGGAGCACCAGGGAAATGTTGCTGATCAGGTTGAGCGTATCGATCGCATCGGGATC
>CAZFAW010000173.1:0-6121 GCA_964517015.1 uncultured Chryseobacterium sp. | reverse complement strand
TGCTGGTGCACCGCGACGAGATCAACGTGGCCTACATCCTGAAGCTGTTGGCGCGCCTGAAGGCCGACGAGCATACCGCTAAAGGCGAGGCCATGCGCAAGCAGATCAACGCCCTGCTCAGCAGCGAGGTGGAGCTACGCAGCAAGCGCGAACTGATCGAGAAGTTCATCGCCGAGCACCTGCCAAAGATCACCGACGCGGACCGCATCCAGGATGAGTTCAGCAAGTATTGGGAGGACCAGCGTGTGATGGCCCTGCAGCGCATCTGCGAAGAGGAACACCTCGACCAGAAGCAGTTCACCAACCTCATCGAGGCATATGTCTTCACCGGTCAGGAGCCGCTGAAGGATGATGTGTTCAAGTGCCTTGAAGCGCGACCGAGCGTTTTGAAAGCACGGGAGATCGGCGAGAGGATCTTGGAGCGGATGAAGGAGTATGTGGAGGTGTTCGTGAAGGGTATGGTGGCCTAGAGTGCCTCTCATTTACCTAGTTCCGAGCAGCCTTCCGGTTGTTGCCAATTGCGCGTCCCGTGCGGGTGCTCGGGCACGTTGGTCCGTCGGATCTTCGGCTCGCCACACCACGTGGACAACATTCTGAACTGTGCGACCTCCTCCTTATCCGCTCATGTGACGCTTTAACCCGGAGGTATTGGGGCTGCGAACACTGACATGCTTCGAGCTGGACGCTCTAGTACGGTCCGGTTCGGACGATTTGCCCATAGTGCTGGGCTTGTTGGCTAGGCATGCTGGGGGCGAGCTAACGCCGCCCTTGTTACCCCCGCCACCACCTTGGTTTCCTCCTTAGTTCAAGTCGAACTGTTCTAGGGGTCGTGTCCCCGAGGTTCATACGCTCAACCCTCCACCTGGCTCGTGGCTGGAGCGCAGCCGGTTCGTCAAAGCCCCCCTGCGACCGCTCCACCTGTAGGATCCTCTTCCCGCATGTTCCCGCTCCGCCCGCCGGCATTCCCTTCGCCCTTCGCGCGCCCGCGCTAACCTTGCAGCATGCCTGCCTGGACCGGGATCGCCATGCTGCTCGCGGCCTGCATGGCCATTGCGGGGGCCTGGGCCGCCACGCGGTCGCGGTTGTTCGCCGCGCTGTTGCTGGGCCTTGCGCTCGTGCACTGCGCGCTGGCCGCGGCAGGCTTCTACCACGATGCCACGCACCCGCCCCCGCGCCCCGTGTTCCTGTTGGGCCCGGCGGTGCTGGCCCTCGGGGCGGTACTGGTCCTGCCTCGCGGTCGCTGCTGGCTCGCGCAAGCCGACCTGTACTGGCTCACCGCGCTCCACACCATGCGCCTGCCGGTTGAACTGGTGCTGCACTCGGCGGGCGCACACGGACTGGTGCCGGTCATGATGACCTGGTCGGGCACCAACCTCGACGTGCTCACCGGCCTGAGCGCACCGGCCATGGCCTTGTACCTGCGGCGCGCCACCCGGCCCCACCGCGGGCTGCTGCTGGCCTGGAACGTGGCCGGCTTGCTGCTGGCGCTGAACGTGGTGACCACCGCCGTGCTGAGCCTGCCCGGTCCCCTGAACGTGCTGAACACCGCGCAGCCCAACGTGCTGGTGCTGTCCGTTCCCCATGTGCTGCTGCCCGCGGTGATCGTGCCGGTGGCCTTCTGGGCGCATGCCGCTGCCTTGGTGAGGCTGGCGCGCAGCTGACCGCGCCGCTTACGCATCCGGATCTTCCGCGCACCTTCGCGGCCCATGCGCCTGCCTGCCGCCCTCCTTACCGCAAGCACCGCCGTGGGTGCGCTCGCGCAAACCTGGGCCCCACGCACCACGGTGCCGCGCCTGCTGGTGTCCGGCGGGGTGGACCTGCAGGCGCCCAAGGTGACCGAGCGCACCTCACCGCACATGGAAGGCTTCCCGTGGTTCGGCTTCGAGCTGGGCGCGGGCGCCTCGTTCACGGTGATGGACCGCTGGGGCTGGGCCATGCAAGGCAGCTGGGCACGCCAGGGCTGCTTGATCGGTTTGGACACCACATGCTTCCCACTGATGTTGAACAACGCCCGCGTGGAAGCGCGCATCTGGCGGCAATACCCGTGGGAGGTGCTCGAAGGCAGCGAACTGTACGCCGCGTTCGGGGCGGGCCTGAGCGTGCAAAGCGCCGGCGAGAGCGATGCCACCGAGGATCCCTTCCTCACCACCACGCGATACGATGCGCGCACCCGCGGCTACGTGGCGCCCGAGCTCGGCATCGTGCGTCCGGTGGACGATGACCGCATGGAGTTCGCATTGCGCTACGTGGCCCACCTTACCGATCGGCCTGCGTGGGTGAGCGATTGCATCGGGCCTGCGGGAAGCGCACGGTTCTCCGGGAAACACGACCACCTGGCATTGGTGTTCCGCTACCACTTCGGGCTGCCCGCGTACCGAGCGCAGGTGCCGCCCGACCTGGATGTGCCCTACGCCACGCGCGCCACGGACACGTTGCTGGTGTTGCGCACCCAACGCGCGGCCGTGCGCCTCACCCTCTGGGACGATGCCGAGCACGATGGCGATACGATCAGCGTGCTGGTGAACGGTAACGTGGCGCTGGCCCATTACGAGCTCACGCGCACGCACCGCCGCATCTGGCTGCCGCTGGCGCACGGCGACAACCTGATCGAGGTGGTGGCCCACAACGTGGGGCGCGTGCCGCCGAACACCGCGCGGGCCGTGTTGCACGCCGGCCACGGCCGCGTGGAGCTCTTGCTGAAGACCGATGCACAGCGCAACGCCGCCGTTCGCCTGCTGCGCGAATAGCGGTCGCGCATTCCGTGCGCGCGGAAGGCCCCGGTTAGCTTAGCGCAGATCGTACCACCATGGCCCCACCTCGTTTCCGCCCCTTGCACGCGCTGACCTGCATGGTGCTGGCCTGTGCGGCCCCTGCCACCGCGCAGCCGACCCATGCATGGAGCAGGTCCTTCGTGCACATGGACCATGGGCTATGGGAGGGCAACGTGTTCCATGGTTTACGGATGGACAGCCAGCAGAACACCTACTGGTTCAGTTGCGTGGCGGGTGCGGTGGACATGGATCCGGGACCCGACACCACGGCTTTCTTCGCGCCGGTGGGATACACCTACGGCGATGCGGTGATCGCCAAGTTCGACAGTACCGGCGCGCTGGTATGGGCACGCCACTTCAACACGGGCAGCAACTTCTTCTACATCGCCGATCTGGCCCTGGACGAAAGCGCGGGGGTGTTCGCCATATGCGGGCAATACCACGGGGACCAGGACATCGATCCCGGGCCCGACACCGTGGACCTGCCCACGGCCACCACCCTCTACTCCGGCTTTGTGGCCCTCTTCGATACGGCGGGGAACCATCTCTCTCACATGAACTACGCGGTGGGGTCGCTCTCTGCCGCACGGTGCACGGCGCTGGGGTTCCTGCCGGACCACAGCCTGCTGGTGGCCGGGCACTATTACGGTGCGCTGGACATCGACCCCAATGGCACCACCAACCTGCCCAGCGCTTCCTGGTCGCCCTTCCTGGCCCGGTACTCCGTGCCTTTCGTCTTGGAGCAGTACTTCCCCATCACCGGGTGCTCGGGGTTCATCAAGGACATCGAGGTGTTGGCCAACGGGAACGTGGCCCTTGTTGGCGAGGGGACCGGCCTGGGCGTGGACTTCGACCCGAGCCCCTCCAATTCGGCGACCAACGTCGGCCTGGCGAACACGGGTGCGTTCTATGCGCTGTACACCGGTGCGCTCGAGCTGGTGTGGGCCAAGGGGCACTGGTCCGCGGCGGCGACCATCCAGGCCCAACACCTCTGCGGTGATGCGGTCGGCGACGTGTACATCAGCGGCTACTACGCCATCAACAACTCCTCCATTTCGTTCGACCTGAACCCCACCTCCGGGGTGGAGAGCAACATCTACTACCTGCACAGCCAGCAACTCACGGGCCGGTACCTGATCAAGTTCGCCGCCAGTGGCAGCTACCAATGGGGTCGCATGCTCCAGGGTGCCGCATCCGGAATGAACGCGTTCGCCGGTGGGGAAGGACAACCGGTGGCCATGAACGGCATGGTGATGGTGAGCCACTGGCTTTCGGACGGCCAGGAACTGCCGCTGACCATGCGGGCGGGCGGTGCGGACCTGCTCCAATATCCCGTGTGCACCACGGAGCCCAACTCCAAGGCGAATTACATCATCGGGCTCGAAGCCGGCACTGGCGCCGTGCTGTGGGTGGTGCGCGATACGTTGCATTGCGCGCAAGGGGATCAAGATGGTGCCACGCTGGCCGGCGGTCCCGGTGGGGTGCTCATGCTCAACGGCTACTTCACCGATACGCTGAACGCGGCGATGGGCCAGGGCGTGGACCTGGTGGCAGACTCGGCTTCCGGGTTCAATGACAACGGGTACCTGAGCCGCTTCCTGGTGCCCGATCTCTCCACACCGGTGAACGAAGATGCCGGAGTGGAGCAGGCGCTGGAAGGAACACCGATCGAGCGCCGCGTGTTCGATGCCCAGGGGCGGCTGGTACGCGAAGACCGGCATCCCGACCGCGTGATGGGATCGCAACCATGTCCGGCACTTCCGCCGGGTATCTACGTGGTCGAAGAGCGCTTCACTTCCGGTGCGCGACACACGCGTCGCATCCACGTGGACTTATAGCGCGATGCATCCCTCGTCCCGTCCTCACTGCTTCGCCAACCACTGCAACGCCGCCTCAAGCGCGGCATCGTAGCGCCAGTCCTCCGGCTGTTCCACCACTTCGTCGGGCACGATGGGGCCAGGGTATGGGCGGCCGCTTCGATCGCCCATGCGGGTGCTGGCCATGAACATGCGCGCGCCATCGGGCAGGGCGAACTCGCCGTTGCCGGTGGTGAGGCCCCAGGTGGGCTGGCCGAAGGAACGTGTGCGCCGGTTGCCCACGAAGGAGAGCGCGGTGCACTCGCCGCTGCTGCCGGTCTGCGCGCTGGTGAGCACGGCGATGGGCAAGGCGTTCGCCAACTGCACCGGGTGCGGTACGCGCAGGGTGGCGCGGCCCTCCCAACCGTACACGCCATCGCGATAGGACCACTGCTCCGTACGGCCCCGCACATCGGTGAGGCCGCCCAGCACACCGGGGTCGAAGAGCGGGCCGAGCCCCGCCACCATGGGCGCCATGTTGCCGCCGGTGTTGCGGCGCAGATCCACGATCCAGCCTTTCACGCCGCTGTGCGCCAGTTCCCGCAGGGCGTGCTGCAGACTGTCCGCGAACGCATCCATGGCCAGCGGATCGCCGCTCATGAACGCGGGCACGGCGATGTAACCGTTGTCGCCTATGCGTCGGTGCGTGGCGAATTCCACGGGCACGTGCGCTGCGCCTTCGTTGTTCTTCCACGCCGTATAGGTGGCCGGTGCCATGAGGAAGCTGTGGTGATCGCCCAGTGCGTGCAACAGGAATTCCACGGCGAGGTGGCGATCGGCGGGATCATCGCCGCTGCCAGCGATGCGCAGGGCCACGGTGCGCAGGCTGTCCAGGTCCACCGAGTCGCGGTAGAGCGCGTGAGCACGGATGGTGTCAAGGGCCGCTGCGAGGTAGGCCTGCGATCGTGCATCGGCGGTGCGACCTTGCAGCGGTATGCGCTCAACGGCCACGTTGTCCAACCAGACCGTGCCGCGCCCGTTCGCCAACAGGCCCACGTTCACCATGGCCGTGCCTGCGGGCAGGATCGCTTTCAACGTGTGGCGCGCCATGGGCGCGGTGCCATGGATCCAGCCCTGTGGGTAAAGGCCCATGTCCTTGTTGGTGAGGAAGCCGCCGCTCGCATCGTAGCAGGCGATGTTCAGGGTGGCGCCCTTGCCGCGCAGGTCGTTCGTGCGCACACCGGCGGAAAGCGAGAACAGTACCGGCTCGGCAACGGGAGCGATGCGCATGGGCTGCTCCACGAAGCCCACGGCATCGGCACTGTCGGTGCAGGAAATGCGCAGGGCGCCGTTGTCGTGCGCGCATTGCACGCCACGGCCCGCCCAGGCAAGGGTCCACGCGTGTACGGTGGAAGCGCAGGTATCGCACCCGGCGGCGAAGTCGGCATTGTGCAGCACCTGGCCGTGACCGAGCAACGGTACTACCGCTATCGCGGTAAGGAGGAACGCACGCATGCAGCGAAGCTAGTCGGGCACACAGGGCGCGCCGGTGCA
>CAZFAW010000172.1:0-6134 GCA_964517015.1 uncultured Chryseobacterium sp. | reverse complement strand
AACGGGGGCAGCCCGCCGAGCATGGCGTGCTTGGCGCGCACGTTGGCCTCGATCAACGGAGCGATGTCCTCGCCACGGCGCAGGGCGGAAAGCAGGTCGGTCTCTTCGCGCGCGAACAGGCAATTGCGCATGCGGCCTTCGGCGGTGAGCCGCAGCCTGTCGCAATCGCCGCAGAAGGGTTCCGTGACGGTGCTGATCACGGCGAACGTTCCGGGCCAGCCGGGCACGTGGTAGGCCTTCGCGGTGCTGTGCGGATCATCGGCCAGCTTCTCGAACGAATGCACGCTGCCGATGCGCCCCAGCATTTCGGCATGGGTGTACACGCGTTCACGGCCCCAGTGGTTGCCGGCGAAGGGCATGAACTCGATGAAGCGCACATGCACGGCGTGTTCGCGCGTGAGCGCCACGAAGCGCAGGATCTCGTCGTCGTTCACGCTGCGCATCACCACCATGTTCACTTTCACGCGAAGGCCCCGTTGCAGGGCGAGCATGATGCCTTCCCGCACCCGTTCGAAGCCATCGCGCCGTGCGATCTTCTTGAAGCGCTCCGCATCGAAGGTGTCGAGGCTGATGTTGACGTCCTTCAGCCCTGCACCGATCAGCGCCTCCAGGTGCCCGGCCAGCGAAAGGGCGTTGGTGGTGAGCCCTAGCTTCACCCCGAGGCCCGACAGATCGCGCACGATGTCCACGAGATCGGGGCGTACCAGCGGCTCGCCCCCGGTGATCCGGATCTTCTTCACCCCGTAGCGTTCCACGAACAGGCCGGCGATGTGCCGGATCTCCTCCCGTGTCATCAACTCCTCCCGACGGAGGAAATGCTGGTCCTCCGGCATGCAGTAGGTGCAGCGCAGGTCGCACTTGTCCACGATGCTGATCCGCAGGCTGCGGTGGGTGCGGTCGTGGCCGTCGGTGAGCGCGATGGACATGCCGCAAAGTTCAGCGAAGGCGCCACACCAGGGGGCCGGCCCTCCACTTCTCGTTCCCGGAGCGCCCTTCACCGTTCATCACCACCGTGATCGGCCGATCAGCGCGATCTTGCAGGCCAAGGACCATGCGCACATGCGACCATGTGCGCATGAACACATGTCCACATGAAGGAACGCATCCGTTGTCCCTGGTCCATGAAGGACCACATCTACCGGAAGTACCACGACGAAGTGTGGGGCGTGCCCGAGCACGATGATCGTAAGCTCTTCGCCAAGCTCTGCCTCGATGGCGCGCAGGCGGGCCTGAGCTGGTACACGATCCTGATCCGCACCGAGGGCTATGCGAAGGCCTTCGATCAGTGGGACGCGGAGAAGATCGCGCGGTACACACCGAAGCGGATCGAGAAGTTGTTGCAAGACCCGGGCATCATCCGCAACCGGCAGAAGGTGGAGAGCGTGGTGAAGAACGCCAGCGCCTACCTGCGGATCATGGAGGGCGGTGCGGGCAGCTTCGACCGGTTCCTGTGGAAGCATGTGGGCCACACCACCCGGGTGAACCAATGGAAGGAGATGGGCCAGATCCCCACGCGCACGGCCGTGAGCGACGCCATGAGCAAGGACCTGCAACAGGCGGGCTTCAGCTTCGTGGGCAGCACCATCGTGTACGCCTTCATGCAGGCCTGCGGCATGGTCGACGACCACCTGCTGAGCTGCTGGCGGCGTAGCGGCCGGTGATCCACCGCCCCGCTACTTTCGCGCCCCTATCCTGACCCCATAGTTCAATGGATAGAATAGGAGTTTCCTAAACTCTTGATCCAGGTTCGACTCCTGGTGGGGTCACAACGTCCGGGAAGGGAAGACCAGGGTCGTTCATTTTCGTTGCACCCCCATTCACATGCAGACCATTGAGCCGCTCCGCAAGGTCTTCGCCACCTACCGCACCCTGGCCGAGAAGGCCATGGCCCAGGTGATCGACGCCGACCTCGACCGCGTGCTGGTGCCCGAGGGCAATTCGATCGCCATCGTGGTGAAGCACATGGCGGGCAACATGCGCTCGCGCTTCACCGACTTCCTGACCGCCGACGGCGAAAAACCCTGGCGCCACCGCGATACGGAGTTCGAAGGCGGCTATGCGGATCGTGCCGCACTGCTGGCCGATTGGGAAAGCGGCTGGGCATGCTTCTTCGCGGCGGTGGACCCGCTAACGGATGCGGACCTCGGTCGCATCGTGCGCATCCGCAGCGAAGACCACACCGTGCTCGAAGCCTTGTTGCGGCAGCTGGCGCACTATAGTTCGCATGTGGGTCAGGTCGTGCTGCTGGCGCGCACCTTCGCCGGGGCGAACTGGACCTCGCTCTCCATTCCGCGCGGTGGGTCGGAGGAATTCAACGCCCGCATGATGCCTGGAAAGGCATAAGGAAGATGGCCAATTACCGGGAGCGGGTTTTTCGTTCTACTTTGCTAGGGCCCATGTCCGCAATGCGAACCCGGTATCCGTTCTTCTGCTTACTTGTATCGGTATTTGCGTCATGCCACCAGCCCGACGTACCGGTGAGCGATACTACGCCGCCGCTGCTGGTATTGGGATGGGAGGATGGCGCTCATGTGCGGCACTCCGTTCATCAAATGGGTGAACCATTCCCGCTGCTCGCACCTGTGGTCTATTCCCAGGATAGTATCTATCACTTTTCGCTTTTCGGATCCGATCAATTGATGTACGGCATCGAGATGGAAGTGCCTGAAGAATGGGAAGTAGTGGCCTCCAGTGTATCAACCAATGGGATCTTCGATGTGGACCCTTACCGGGACTCGTATCACATGAAGCGCATGTTCGTACGCACCGAGGAGAACCTCACAGGCCTCTATTTGGAATTGGACATGAAAGCAACGGCCACGGTGTTGGAACGCCCAACGCTGGTCTTCACTTCCCGCTCGTGGGCCAGTGATCCGGTTCGGCGCCCCGGTACGGGTGTGACCCTTCCTGTAACGGTTCAACGGACGCCATTCTAGGCGCGCCGCTCGCAATAGACGGAGAAAGGAGGCCGCCCCCCTCAACACCGGCCTGTGAGAAAGACCGCTATACAGGCGGAACGCCCCCTGTGCGCCCCTCTACCTTCGGCGCAGCCCACTTGTGTCCATGCCCTTGGTGCGTCCGCTCCTCACCTGCATCCTGTCCCTGCTGGTGAGCGTGTGTGCCGCCCAACCGCCCAACGAGGATTGCAATTCGGCCAGCACCCTTTGCGCGCAGCAGCCCCTTACCGGCGACAACACCGGCGCCAGCGGCAGCCTGCCCACGTTCTGCCCACCGGGCAACAACCTGCTCTGGTACACCTTCACCACCAACAGCACCGGCGGGTTCGTCACCATCGACATCGGCGACATCGACTGCCCCGTGGTGGCGGGCATGGACAACGAGCTGAACGTGGTGGTGCTGAGCGGCGATGGTACCTGCGATCCCGGCACCTTCCAGAGCGTGAGCGACTGCACCACCGATTCGCTCGACTTCAGCGTGCTCACCACCGATAGCCTCGCTCCCAACACCCAGTATTGGGTGATCGTGAGCGGCGCACAGAACGGCGGTACCAGCAGCGCGGCCCAATGCGGGTTCACGATCACCGCCAGCGGCCCCGGCGTGGACGTGGTGGGCGTGGATTTCTTCGCCGGGCCCGATGTGGAGATCGGCGAGGGCGAGACCACCCACCTGCTGGCCACCGGTGGCACCACCTACGACTGGAGCCCCACCGACGGGTTGAGCGGCAACAACATCCCCGATCCCTTCGCCACGCCCGGCAGCACCACCACCTACACGGTGAGCACCGTGATCAACGGCTGCACCTACACGGACGATGTGCTGGTGGAAGTGATCCGCCGGATCGACCCCCCCTCCGGCTTCACGCCCAACGGCGATGGCATCAACGACACTTGGGAGATCCCGGGCATTGAGGATTACCCCAACGCGGAGGTGAACGTGTTCGATCGCTGGGGCCAGCGTGTGCTGCACAGCAGCGGGTACAAGGAGGCGTGGGACGGCGAGGACCTGCCCGCAGCCACCTACTACTATGTGATCGACCTGAAGCAACTGGAGGGGCAGAGCCCTCCCTATACCGGCTACGTGGCCATCATCAAATGACGGCTCGGACGCAGGGTGAACGGTGGAAGCGAGGCGCGTGCGCCGCATGCGCCGTGCTGTGCCTGGCCATGGCTGGCAACGCGCAACAGCTCGCGCAGTACACGCAATACGTCTTCAACCACTTCAGCGTGAACCCCGCGGTGGCCGGCAGCAAGGACTGCCTGGACATCCGGCTGGGTTACCGCAAGCAATGGAGCGGGTTCCCCGGTGCGCCCACCACGGCCTGGGCCAGTGTGCACGGGGCGATCCGCGCGAAGGGCAAGCCCTACGTGGCCAACCGCCACGGCATCGGCGTATGGGCCGAAGCCGACGACGCCGGCCCCTACGGATACACGCTCTTCTACCTGGCCTACGCCTACCACATCCAGATGGCGCAGGACTACTACATGAGCCTGGGCACCTTTCTGGGCGTGAAGCAGATGAAGTTCGATGCCTCGGAGGTGACATTGGCGGACTTCGACGATCCCGCAGTGACCGGCTCGCAGAGCACCATGGTGCTGCCGGAGATCACGCCCGGTATCTGGCTGTACAGCAAACAAGGCTGGGGCGGCCTCACGCTTTCGCAGGTGCTCAACAACAAGGTGGGCAAGTTCGGCCTGGGGGAGACCACACTCACGCGCCATTTCCAGTTGAGCGCGGGCCGGAAGTTCAAGGTGGGCAAGAAGACCGGTCTCACCCCCAGCACCCTGCTGAAGTTGAGCCCGCGTTCGCCACTGGCGCTGGACTTGAACCTGATGCTCGACTTCCAGAAGAAGTTCGGCATAGGCGTGAGCTACCGCAACGTGGACGCTTTCGCTGCCATGTTCCGCGTGAGCTTCCTGAAGTTCTTCCAATTGGGCTATTCGTACGACATCACCACCAGCAAGATCCGCGTGGCGAGCAACAACACGCACGAGATCATCCTGGCCATCACTCCCTGTCCCCCGAACGATCCACGCCGCAGCATCGTCCGCTGCCCGGTGTGGGAATGATCGAACACATGAAGAACATGTCCTCCCGTCTTCTCCGGTCCGGTGCAACGGTCGCCGCGCTGTCGGCCGCCATCCTGTTGCAGGCGCAGCGCACGCTGTACTGGACCGGCGCCTCCGGCCACTGGAACGATGCGGCACATTGGAGCCCGGGCCCCGATGGCCCGGGCGGCGCAGGCGTGCCCCGTACCGGCGATGCCGTGGTGATCGCCGCGCCGCACGGCGCCGTGCAGGTGTTCATCACCGATGATGCGGCCTGCGGCGATCTGCGGGTGGACGCCTCGCGCAACGCGGTGACCGTGGAAGGGGAGGAGCGCCACCATCTGGAGGTCGCGGGCGACTGGCACATGACGGCCGGCGTGCGCTGGAGCTTCGATGGCGAAGTAGTGCTACGGGCGAGCACCGGTGCCACGCTCGATCCGCACGGTGCCGTGATCAATGGCGATCTGCGCATCGATGGCGAAGGGCCTTTCGACCTGATGGGGGCATTGGTCCTGGCCGACGATGCGGAACTCGTGTTGCAGCGCGGCTTGTTGCGCACCAACGACCGGGTGCTGCAGGTGGGCGGCCTGCGTGCGCAGGGCCGCGGCGAACACCGTCTGGAGGCGGGCGGCTCGATCGTGCTGGCACGCACCCTCGATGCCCCGGGCCTTCGCGGATGCGTGGATCCCGGCAGTAGCACACTGCTGGTGGCGGGTGCGCCCGCGCGCTGGGACGGCACCGCGATCGACGCGGATGAATTCGCCCGTGCACGAACCAATTGCGGTACGGGAGCGGGGCAGACGCCCTTCACGGTGAACGCAGTGGTGACGAGCAACTACAATGGCTTCGGTGTCAGCTGCAACGGCGCGTGCGATGGCGCCGTGACCGTGCAGATCACCGGGGGCATCGGGCCGTTCAACATCCAGTGGAGCACCGGTCCCACCACGGCGAACTGGAGCCCGGTGTGCGCGGGCAACAAACTGGTGATCGTGACCGATGCGGGCCAGGGGGTGGGCTGCTTCTCCAGCGTGCTGGTGACCCCACCCCCGCCCCTGGGCGTGATCTTCTTCGGGCTGAACCCGCCCACTTGCGCCGACGTGTGCAACGGCACGGCGATCACCTTCCCCG
>CAZFAW010000171.1:2642-6157 GCA_964517015.1 uncultured Chryseobacterium sp. | reverse complement strand
TCCAGGCACAGACCTTCACGTTGAACACGAGCCCGCTCACCAATGAGAGCGCGCGATCCGGAGGGTGCGTCGGCATCGCGGACATGGACGGCGACGGCTACGACGACCTGATCCTGTTGAACAACAGCAAAACCCTGTCGATCGATTACCAGAACGCCAACGGGACCTTCACTTCATATGCATACGGCACGGTGTCCTCGTCCTCGCAATGGGGCATGGCCGTGGGCGATGTGGACAATGACGGACACAAGGATTTCGTGAGCGGCGGCAACAACGATGGGGTGCACTTCATCGAGATCAGCGGCCGGGGCGTGTACACCGCGTCCAGCCTGAACAACGGCACCATGTTCATGCAATGCATGAACATGGCGGACGTGAACAACGACGGATCCCTGGACGTGTTCGGGTGCCACGATGATGCCGCGCCGCGCATATGGTTGAACAACGGAAGCGGCGCGCTGGCCTACAACGCCTACATCGATTTCACCACCACGCCCAGCAGCGACATGAGCGGCAACTATGGCAGCACGTGGACGGATTTCGACAACGATGGCGACCTGGACCTGTACATCACCAAATGCCGCCAGGGCGTGAACGACCCCAACGACCCCCGCCGCTGGAACCGCCTTTTCGTGAACAATGGCAGCAATGCCTACAGCGACCTCGCCGCAACCTATGGGGTGGACAACCACGAGCAATCCTGGTCCAGCGATTTCGCCGATATCGACAACGACGGCGACCTGGACCTGATCACCACCAACCACAGCACCACGGCGCAGCTGTTCCTGAACGACGGCACCGGCCACTACACCAACGCCACCACCGGCAGCGGCCTCCAATACAGCAACTTCTTCCTGCAGAGCAAGTGCGAGGACCTGGACAACGACGGGTTCATCGACCTGCTTTGCGTGGAAGGGAACTACTACTTCCACAACAACGGCAACGGCACGTTCACGCGCATCACCAACCTCCTGCCCCACCCGGTGGGCTCACAGACGCTGCACAGCTTCGCCATGGGCGACATGGACCACGATGGTGATATCGACATCTACGCCAGCTACGGCACCAGCTATGTGACCCCGAGCACACAGTACGACGATGAGCTGTACATGAACAACGGGAATTCGAACCACTGGTTGAACTTCCAATTGACAGGCTCCACCAGCAACCGCGATGCGGTGGGAGCGCGGATCACCCTGTACGGAGCATGGGGCAAGCAATTGCGCGAAGTGCGCGCAGGCGAGAGCTACGGCATCGTGTGCTCCTTCACCGGCCACTTCGGGCTCGGCACCCAATTGAAGGCCGATTCCGCCATCATCCGGTGGCCCAGCGGCACGGTGGACAAGTTCTACAACGTGGCGGCCGACCAATGGGTACAGGTGATGGAAGGTCAGACCAACCGGAGCAAACTGGCCCTGCGCGCCTTCCTTGAAGGACCATACGTGCAGGCCAACGGCAACATGTCCGATGGGTTGCGCGCGGCCGGTCTGGTGCCGGTGAACGACCCCTTTGCAGCAATGGGCTTCGCCGTGGTCGGCGTGCCCTCCATCCGCAAGATCCCGGCAACGACCCTGGCCGTTACCGGGAACGACGCGATCGTGGACTGGGTCTGGCTCGAATTGCGGGATGCTGTCAACAACACGGTCGTGCGTGCGGCCCGCCCCGCGCTCGTTCAACGCGATGGCGATGTGGTGGAATTGGACGGCGTGCGCCCCGTGGCCATGGGGATCACGAACGGCTCGTTCCATGTGGTGGTCAAGCACCGGACCCACCTAGGGGTCATGACCGCCGGAACGTACGCGTTGAACGGTACGGCGGCCACGGTGGACCTGACCCTGCCGGCCACAGCCACTTTCGGCACCAACGCGCGCAAGACCATCGGCACGGCCGCAGCCCTTTGGGCAGGGGATGTGAACGCGGACGGTACGGTCAAGTACACCAATACCAGCAACGACCGGGACCTGATCCTCAACCGGATAGGGGGAGTGATCCCCACCAACTCGGTGGCCGGTTATTGGCCCGAGGACGTGAACATGGACGGCACCGTGAAGTATACCGGAACCTCGAACGACCGAGACCCCATCCTGACCAATATCGGGGGGGTGGTACCCACCAATACCCGGGTGCAGCAGTTGCCGTGAGCGGCTAACGCGGTGGCCAGCCTCCGAGGGTGGACAACCGGTGGAATACGGTGTTGGGCCGATCGATCCAAGGATCTATCTTCGCGCCCCGCTTTTGAAAAGCGGTATTCCCATGGCATCGACGACCTACATCACGTCCATGGCCAACAGCGCGACCGTTCAGAAGGAATGGCTGTTGGTGGACGCCGAGAACGAGACCCTCGGCCGCCTGGCCAGCAAGGTGGCCATGCTGGTGCGCGGAAAGCACAAGCCCACCTTCACCCCGCACGTGGATACAGGCGATCACGTGGTGGTGATCAACGCCGAAAAGGTGAACTTGACCGGCGCCAAGTGGGACGACAAGGAGTACCAGCGGTACAGCGGCTACCCCGGCGGCCAAAGCCGTGAAACGGCGAAGGAACTGAAGCGGCGCAAGCCCCAGAGCCTGGTGGAGGAGGCCGTGCGCGGCATGCTGCCCCGCACGCGCCTGGGCCGCGCCCAATTCGGCAACCTGCACGTGGTGATCGGCAACGAGCACAAGCACGCCGCACAGAACCCCCGCAAGATCGACCTCAACAGCATCAAGTAAGATGGAGAACGTGAACAGCATCGGCCGCCGCAAGACCTCCGTGGCGCGCGTGATCCTCAGCGAGGGCAGCGGCGAAATGATCGTGAACGGCCGCGATGGCAAGGAGTACTTCCCCACCGGCATCCAGCAGCACAAGATCAACCAGCCGTTCAAGCTCACCGAAACGGAGGGCAAGTACGATGTGTACGCCAAGATCGATGGCGGCGGCATCACCGGCCAGGTCGAAGCGCTGCGCCTGGGCATCGCCCGCGCCCTGGTGAAGCTCGATGCGGAGAACAAACCCAAGCTCAAGGCCGAGAACCTGATGACGCGCGATCCCCGCTCGGTGGAACGCAAGAAGTTCGGTCGCAAGAAGGCCCGCAAGCGTTACCAATTCAGCAAGCGTTAACGTCCCAGCGCTTGTTCAGGATCCAATCCTGGCGGACCCGTCCCCTCGGATGGCTACCCTCAGGATGCCTGTGTCAACGGGAAGAAGGAAAGTGAACCAAACAACGGACAATGGCTCGTACTGAATTCAAGCAGTTGCTCGACGCCGGGGTGCATTTCGGCCACCTGCGCCGCAAGTGGAACCCCAACATGGCCCCCTACATCTTCGGGGAGAAGAAGGGCATCCACATCATCGACCTGAACAAGACCGCCGCCAAGCTGGAGGAGGCCGCCAACGCCATGAAGAACGTGGCCCGCAGCGGCAAGAAGGTGCTCTTCGTCGCCACCAAGAAGCAGGCGAAAGACATCGTGACCGACAAGGTGAAGGCCACGGGCATGCCTTACGTCACCGAACGGTGGAGCGGCGGCATGCTCACCAA
>CAZFAW010000171.1:0-2542 GCA_964517015.1 uncultured Chryseobacterium sp. | reverse complement strand
AGGCCACGGGCATGCCTTACGTCACCGAACGGTGGAGCGGCGGCATGCTCACCAATTTCGGCACCATCCGCCGCGCCATCAAGAAGATGGCGAGCATCGACCGGATGAAGACGGATGGAACCTTCGAGAACATGAGCAAGCGCGAACGCCTGCAGGTCATGCGCCAGCGCGAGAAGATGGAGAAGAACCTCGGTTCCATCGCCGACCTCACCCGCCTGCCGAGCGCCTTGTTCATCGTGGACATCGTGAAGGAGCACATTGCGGTGGCCGAGGCGCGCAAGCTCAACATCCCGGTGTTCGCCATGGTCGACACCAACAGCGACCCCACGCTGATCGATTTCCCCATTCCCGCGAACGACGATGCCACCAAGAGCATTGAATTGATCGTGGACGTGATGACCGCCGCTGTGATGGAGGGCCTTGAAGAGCGCAAGCAGGACAAGGACCGTGGCGAGGACGAAGGCGCAGAGGACGCCGAGGGAACGGACGAAGCCGCGGAAGGCGCCGAGGTGCCCACCGAGGAGGGCCCCGCCGAGGAGGAGAAGTAAGCACGGGGCCTGCCGTGGGGCAGGTGGCCCGCCACTGGCGTGCGACCCGCCTGCGAAGGACCCATCATTCGACGAACAACAGGACCAGACAACCGAAATGAGCACGACCATGGCCATCACCGCCGCCGACGTGAACAAGCTGCGCCAGATCACCGGCGCAGGCATGATGGATTGCAAGAAGGCCCTCACCGAGGCCAATGGCGATTTCGACGCAGCCATCGATCTGCTGCGCAAGCAGGGCCAGAAAGTGGCCGCCAAACGCGCCGACCGTGAGGCCTCCGAGGGCCTGGTGATCGGCAAGACCAACAGCGCCAACACCCACGGCGTCATGATCTGCCTCAACTGCGAGACCGACTTCGTGGCCAAGAACGCCGATTTCGGCGCCATGGCCGACCGCATCGCCACCATCGCATTGGAGAAGGGCGCGAAGAGCGTGGAGGAACTGAAGGCCCTGCCTTACGACAGCAACGGCCTCAGCATCGCTGAGAAGATCGTGGAGCAGACCGGCGTTATCGGCGAGAAGCTGGACGTGAGCGTGTGCGAAGTGGTCGACGCCGCGTTCGTGTACGCCTACAACCACCCTGGCAACAAGGTGGTGAGCCTCGTGGGCCTCAACAAGGCCGGGTTCGAGACCGCCGCCAAGGACGTGGCCATGCAGATCGCGGCCATGGCCCCGGTGGCCCTGAACAAGGACTCCGTGCCTGCAGACGTGATCGCCAAGGAGCTGGAGATCGGCAAGGAACTCGCGATCCAGGAGGGCAAGCCCGCCGAGATGGCCGAGAAGATCGCCGCAGGCCGCCTCAACAAGTTCTTCAAGGAGAGCACGCTGCTCGCGCAGGAGTTCATCAAGGACAACAAGCTCAGCGTGGAGCAATACCTGAAGAGCCAGGACAAGGACCTCACGGCCATCGGCTTCAAGCGCCACTCGCTTATGCAGTGAGCGGCCCTACCCCAACGAGATGAACGGCCCCCGAACGGGGGCCGTTCGTTTTTCCTTCCTTTGGCCCCCGATCGCCGATCGATGATCCCGGCGAACGGAATGCCCAAGTACAAACGCGTCCTCTTGAAGCTCAGCGGCGAGAGCCTCATGGGCGACCAGCCCTATGGCATCGACGACAAGCGGCTGAACGAATACGCCGACGAGATCCTGGCCGTGCGCGAAGCCGGTGTGCAGGTGGCCGTGGTGATCGGCGGCGGCAACATCTACCGCGGCATGCAAGGCATAGCCAAGGGCATCGACCGCGTGCAAGGCGATCACATGGGCATGCTGGCGACCATGATCAACAGCCTCGCCTTGCAGAGCGCGCTGGAGGCGAAAGGGGTGAGCACCCGCCTGCAGAGTGCGATCAAGATGGAGCAGATCGCCGAACCGTTCATCCGGCGCAGGGCCGTGCGGCATTTGGAGAAGGGTCGCGTGGTGATCTTCGGCGCTGGCACGGGCAACCCGTACTTCACCACCGATACCGCAGCCAGCTTGCGCGCCATCGAGATCGAGGCCCACGTGATCCTCAAAGGCACCCGCGTGGACGGCATCTACACCGCCGATCCCGAGAAGGACGCCTCGGCCCGCAAGTACGACCGCATCTCCTTCACCGAAGTGTACGAGAAGGGGTTGAACGTGATGGACATGACCGCCTTCACCCTGTGCAAGGAGAACAAGCTGCCCATCATCGTGTTCGACATGCACAAACCCGGCAATCTCTCCAAGGTGGTCATGGGTGAGCCTGTCGGAACCCTCGTCGAGTTCTAGGCGCGGGACCGGCCCGGCCGGACTACTTTTGTCCCATGCGCATGCGTTGGATCCTTTACGGGGCCGCACTGCTGCTCGCGTTCGCGATCGCAGGCGATGCCAGCGCCCAATGCGCCATGTGCAAGGCCACCGTCCAGGACGGACAAGGCACCTTCGGCGGCGAACAGAGCATCGGTACCGGATTGAACCGGGGCATCCTGTTCCTGATGGTGATGCCGTACCTCCTGATCCTCCTGGTCTTCCG
>CAZFAW010000170.1:0-6163 GCA_964517015.1 uncultured Chryseobacterium sp. | reverse complement strand
ATCGACTACCTGAACACCTCCTACACCTTCAGCCATCGCGTCGACATCAAAGACGACATGATCACGCTGGACAACGTGCTCGTGCACGATGAGCTCGGCAACACCGCGCGCCTCGGCGGCACCATCATCCACGAAGGGTTGGAGCACTGGAACTTCAACGTGTGGGGAAGCATGGAGGATATGCTGGTACTGAACACCACCGTGAACGACAATTCGCTCTACTACGGCAAGGCCTTCGCCACCGGCACCTTCGAGGTGAGCGCCTACGCCGGCAGCCTGGAGGTGACCCTGGACGCGGAATCTGCGCGCGGTACCACCCTGGCGTTGCCCCTGGGCGGAAGCACCGAAGTGAGCTCGATCGACTTCGTCCGTTTCCTCAGCCACGGCGAGCACCTGGACACCTTGCGCGAGGACCTGGACCTGAGCGGTGTGGCCCTGGACATGAACGTGCACGTGGACCGCGACGCGCGATTCGAATTGATCTTCGATCCCACGGTCGGCGACATCCTGAGCGGGTCCGGCGAAGGGCAGGTGCGGATGAGCGTGACCCCCACAGGCGAGTTCAGCATGCGCGGCGGGGTCTCGGTGATCGATGGCAACTACCTCTTCACCATGAAGAACGTGGTGAACAAGCGCTTCGATCTGCTTCCGGGCGGCACCATCACCTGGTACGGCGATCCCTTCAACGCCACCCTCGACCTGGACGCCGTCTACCGCGTGCGTGCATCCCTCTATGACATCCTGCGGGACAAGAACGAAGCGTACAAGAACCGTGTGCCCGTGGAGGTGGTCATGAACCTGCGCGACAAGTTGATGAACCCCACCATTTCCTTCGCGGTGAAGCTGCCGAGCGTGGACGAGGGCGTGCGCACGGAGGTGAACAGCAGCCTGAGCACCGAGCAGGAACTGAACCGGCAGGTGTTCGCGTTGATCATGATGAACCGGTTCCTCGCACCCGATGCCGCGGGCGGCGGGGGCGGGAGCATCGGTGTGGCCACGGTGGGCACCACCGGTTACGAACTGCTGAGCAACCAGGTGACCAACTGGCTGAACCAATTGAGCGACGACTTCGACCTGGGCTTCAACTACCGGCCCGGCGATGCGGCCGCGAACGAGGAGATGGAAGTGAACGCCAGCACCCAATTGCTCGACAAGCGGTTGATCGTGAGCACCAACGTGGGCGTGCAATACGCCACGAGCGATCAGCGGGCCAACCAGTTCGTCGGCGACTTCCAGCTCGAATACCTGTTGACGGAGGATGGCCGCTGGCGCGCGAAGGCCTATAGCCAGAGCAACGACGAGAACCTCAGCCAGGCGCAGAAGGCCCCGACCACGCAGGGTGCCGGTGTGCTCTACCGCCGCGACTTCAACAACCTCTGGCGCGACCTGTTCGGGATCGGCCGCAAGCGCGTGAAGGTGGAGGATGCCCGTTCGGAGCCACCTCCCATGATCACCCCTTGAGCGGGCGGTCGGTGTCGAGCGTGAGGTGGTGCCCGAGCTTCAATTTCTTGGTGAGCAAATAGGCGTGGTTGTGCTCGTTCGATGGGATCTCCAGCGGCACGTTCTCCACGATCTCCAGCCCGTAGCCGATGAGGCCCGTGCGTTTGCGCGGGTTGTTCGTGAGCAGCTTCATGCGACGCACGCCCAGGTCGTGCAGGATCTGGGCACCCACGCCATAGTCCCGGGCATCGCTGTCGAAACCGAGCATGCGATTGGCTTCCACGGTATCGTGGCCTTCCTCCTGCAATTTGTAGGCGCGCAGCTTGTTCACCAGGCCGATGCCGCGGCCCTCCTGCTGCATGTACACGATCACACCGCGGCCTTCGCGTTCGATCATGCGCATGGCCGCGTGCAACTGCGGCCCGCAGTCGCACCGGTGGCTGCCGAAGATGTCGCCGGTGACGCACGAGCTGTGCACGCGTGTCAGCACGGCATCATCCTTCTTCCAGGTCCCCTTCACCAGGGCCAGGTGTTCCTCGCCGGTGGTGGTCTGGCGGTAGGCCACCAGGTTGAATTCTCCGTGTTCGGTGGGCAGGCTCACCTCCACCTGGCGTTCGATCAGGCGCTCGGTGCGCATGCGGTAGCGAACCAGGTCCTCGATGCTGATCAGTTTCAGGTCGAAGCGGTCGGCGATCGTGCGCAGCTCGGGGAGCCGGGCCATGGTGCCGTCCTCGTTGAGCACCTCGACCAGGACGCCCGCCGGCTCGAACCCGGCGAGGCGTGCGAGGTCCACGCCGGCTTCGGTATGCCCGGTGCGTCGCAGCACGCCGCCATCGCGGGCCTTCAGCGGGAAGATGTGGCCGGGGCGCCCGAGGTCCGAGGGGCGCGTGGCGGGGTCGATCAAGGAAAGCAGCGTCTTGCTCCGGTCGCTGGCGCTGATGCCCGTGGTGGTGCCATGCCCCTTCAGGTCCACGCTCACGGTGAACGGTGTGCCATGCACTGCGGTGTTGTCGCGCACCATCATGTCCAGGCCGAGCTCGTCGCAGCGCTGTTCGGTCAGTGGGGCGCAGATCAGGCCGCGGCCGTGCGTGGCCATGAAGTTCACCACCTCGGGGGTCGCGTTCCGCGCCGCCGTGATGAAGTCGCCCTCGTTCTCGCGATCCTCATCGTCCACCACGATCACCACCTTGCCGGCGCGGATGTCCGCGATGGCGTCCTCCACCCTGTCCAGCATGTCGCTCATGGCGCGAAGTTACGGACCCGGTGCCGGGGCGGCGGTGGCGTTGGAGCGGGCGATCAGCCCGTCGAGCGCGGTGGCCGAGCGTTCCCAATCGAACCGTTCGCGCACGAATCGCTGTCCGTTCTCGGCGACTCGCTCGCGCTCGGCCGCGTTGCCCAGCAGGCGTGCGATGTGCGCCGCGTATTCCTCCGGTTCGCCGCCGATCAGTACTTCCTCGCCGGGTTCGGCGCCCACGGGGTTGTTGGCCAGTTCGCTGGTCACGCAGGGCATGCGCATGGCCATGGCTTCGAGCAGCTTGTTCTGCAACCCCGTGCCGATGCGCATCGGGGCCACGAACACCTTGGCCGAGGCGTAGCTGTTGCGGATGTCGCGCACCCAGCCGGTGACGCTGATCAACGGATCCCGCCGTTCGAGGTCGCGCACTTCGGGGCTGGGGTCCACGCCACTGATCAGCAGGCTTGCCTCCGGGCGCGTGCGACGCACCAGAGGTAGCACCTTGCGGGCGAGGAAGATCGCACTGTCGATGTTCGGCGGATAGTTCATGTTGCCGGTGAAGAGCAGGTCGTACTTCGCTTCGCCGGGTTGGGGGCGGAAGTGGTTCGTGTCCACTCCGTTGGGGATCACCGCCATGCGATCGCGCAGGGGGTGGTAGAGGTAGTCGCGGTCCTGTGCGCTGATGATCACCCGGTTGTCGAACAGGTCGAACATCAGGTTCTCATAGGCGATCAACCGCCGCGTTTCGGTGCGCCACATGGGCCGCAGGTAGAAGGGGGCCGTTTCGGTGCGCCGCTCGGTGCCCTTGCTCAAGGTGTCCATGTAGTCGAGCGTCTTGGGCAGGGTGTAACGCGCACGCACGTATTCGGTGGTGCGCACGAGCTGGCAGAGCACGTGGTCGGGTCGGAAGCGATCGATCACCTGGTCCACGCGGCGTTGGGCGAAGGCGTGGTGGAAATACGCCACCTGGAAGGGCATCCGGCTGAAGGCGGCCTGCACCAGCTTCAAGGTGATCCGCCAGAGCGGGATGTGCACCACCTCGATGTGCTGGCAGATGCCGCGCAGGTGGGCGATGTGTTCCGGTGCGATGCGTTGGTCGCTGAGGCAGAACAGGAACACCTCGTGGCGCTTCGCCAGTCGTTCCACCAGGTGGTAGGCCCGCAGCTTGTCGCCCTTCTCCAGCGGCCAGGGTACGCGGCTCAACAGCACCAGCAGCTTCATGCCTTCAACAGGGTGCGGTAGAAGGAGATCAGATCGCCCACCACCCGTTGGTCGGAGTACCGCTCGCGCACCAGCGCGAGCGCGTGCCGCCCGAGCGCGCGGGCGCGCGCGGGCTCGTCGATCAACGATCCCATGGCCTCGGCGAACGCGGCAGGCGTGCGGGCGAGCAGGATGTCGTGCCCGTCGGTGCATTCGATGCCTTCCGCGCCCACATGGGTGCTGATCACCGCGCGCCCCATGGCCATGCCTTCGATGATCTTCACGCGCATGCCGCCGGCGCTGAAGAGCGGGACCACCATCACCGAGTGCATGGCCATGAAGGCGTCGGCATCGTCCACGCGCCCGCCGATGGTCACCCCGTTCACCTTCGCGTCCAGCAGGTCCTTTGGCATCTTGTTGCCTGCGAGGTGCAGCCGTGCCTTGGGGTGTTTGCGAAGCACCCGCGGCCACACCTGTTCCAGCAGCCAGTGGATCCCCTCCAGGTTGGGCAGCCAGTCCATGCTGCCGAGGTGGAAGAAGGTGAGGGGGCCTTCGGGCCACTCCCGCGCGTATTCGTTCGGTGCCACACCGAAGGGGATCAGGGCGATCGGGGTGCGCGTTCCCCGCCCGCGGAACTGGGCTGCGTCGGGTTCGCTGATCGCGGCCACGCCGTCCACGCGATCCAGTACGGCCAGTTCGTAGTCCTTCAACTGTTTGGCCAGGTAACGCCGGTAGGGTTTCTTGATCGGGTTGCGTTCGCCGGTGGCCAGCCGTTCCTGCAGCACGTGCTCCAGGTTGTGGCTTCGCAGTACGATCGGGGCCTGGCTGTAGCGCCGAACGGTCGCGATGTACGGCGTCATGAACAGGCTTTCCAGGTGAACGATGTCGAACCGTTGTTCGCTCAGGAGCCGGATCAAGCGGATGTCCATGTCCGGGCTGAAGAAGCGGCTGATGTTGTAGTTGTCTGCGGTGATCAGGTCCGTGAACGCATCGATCACGTTCAACGACGTGTCCACGAAGATTCCTTCGATGCCGGTTTGACGGCGGTAGTCGGCCGGCAGGGCGTTCAGGTCCAGGGGGTGCTTGGGCGTGCTGATGCAAAGCACCTTCACCTCGTGCCCCGCGGCCAGAAGGCCCCGCGTGATGTTGTGCATGGCCTTGCTGCCGCCATCGATGGGCGGCATGGGGGGCTTATTGCACAGTTGCAGGATGCGCATTGCGGCGGCGCAGGCGCGACCGCAGACGGCCGAGCGCGCGATAATACGCATCGCGATCCAGCAGCGGGCTGTCGGTGGCCGCGGTCCAGGTGAGCCACAGCCCGATGGGCAGCAGCACCGCCGGCCCGATCCACATGCCGGGCCAGGCCGCAAGCTCGCCGCCCTTCACCAGGCGTTCGGTGGAGTAGGAGATGATGTGGAAGATCAGGAAGAAGATGATGGCGAAGACCGTGGGCAGGCCCATGCCGCCCTTCCGGATGATGGCTCCCAGCGGCGCCCCGATGAAGAACATGAGCAGGCAGGCCACGGCCAGGGTGAGCTTCCGGTGCCATTCGATCCGGAACCCCGCCAGTTGCTCGTTCCGCCCCGCGCGTTCCTCCAGCGCGCGCTCGATGAAGTTGATGTGCCCGCGCACCATGTTCCCGGCCGTTTCGTACAGGGTGGTGCGTTGCGCCGCGCCGATGCGTTGGAGGTGGTCGGCCATGGACGTGAATTCGCCCGGTGTGCGTTGGGCTATGCTGTCCCGTGTCACGGTGAGGCTGTTGTGCAGGTAGCGTTCCTGCGTGCGCACGCGCTCGCGGTAGTGTTGCAACAGGCTGTCTTCCGCGTATTGAAGCTGGCCCATGGTCAGCATCTTGTAGTGGTCCTTGAACAGGTCCTCGTCGGTCTGCTTCAGCCCGAACCCGCTCAGGTCGAGCCGCAGCATGTCCCGTTCGAAGCGGCCGCGCACCATGGGCTGGGAGCCGCGCTTACCGGCAGGGTCGCGTTCATCGTACAACGTGCCGTTCTCCAGGGTGAGCACGAGGAAGCGTTCGTCCTTGCTGCGTTGCATGTGCCCGCGCTCGGCATGCACCACGGTGCGCTCGCCGCGAAGGGGGTCGCGGTGATCGTAGATCAGGATGTCGCTCAACTCGCCGGTGGCATCGTTCTTCTCGCGCACCCGGATGCTGAACCCCTCGATGCCGTTGTAGAACACGCCCGGTTTCAGGTTCAGTGCCGGTTTGGTGCGTGTCACGTCCCAGAGCAGGCTCTGGAACTTCAGGTTGGCCATGGGCAGCAGGTTGTTGCTGAA
>CAZFAW010000169.1:3717-6166 GCA_964517015.1 uncultured Chryseobacterium sp. | reverse complement strand
CGATGTGGCGCGGATCGTAGCCGTGGTGGATCTGAAGGACGGGGTGACGCAACTCGTGAACTACAATTACAGCGATGTGATGGGCCTGCCTGTTCCTACGCTCATGGTGGCCGGCCCTGACGAAGGGGTGGCTCACTCCTTCCGCGTCACGGAGGACAAGTTCAGCGGTACCGGGGACCCACGGCTCGTGAACTTCAAGACCTATTACTTCCTGGCGCTCGCCTACGGCTACAACAACTATGCACCGTACAACGCGGTGGAACTCACCGGCCAGGCCTTCCCCTACAAGGCAGGTCGCAAGAGCGCCACAGGATCCATCCGATCCGTATCGGGGATCCCGCACAAGAACAGCCCCGAGGACGGCGGCACCGTGCTCAACGCCCAATACGGCGACCAGTTCCAGATCACACGCATCGAAGGCCAGGGCAACGGCGGGCTCGAGGTGGATCTGGAGCAGAGCACCATCGATGGCATCCTGAACAGCAGCGACAGCCGGAAGGACTTGCTCAAATACAAACTTGAACTTGGCCCCGTCGCCATCAAAGTGGTCGATCCGCTGAACGTGCCCGCAGCCGATTTCGAGCTCTGGTTCAAGGATACCACCGACCTGCCGGACTTCGATCCCACATCCTACCCTGAACTGGAGGATGCCTACTGGGCCTTGGTGAAGGTGGACGGGGATCCTACCGAGGATGACACGGTCTGGGCGGACAAATCGATCACCGTGCGGAACGAACAGCTGATCCTCAAATGGGGGCTTTCCGTTACGGTCGAACAGACCGAGTACACGGATGGTAATGACTACACCGAGCTGATCAATGCGGAGGCGGTGTTCGCCGACCCGGGTCAGGAGTGGTTGACGGGCATGCCGGATCAGGAAGGCGAGAACCTCCTGAACTGGATCCGCGCGGGCACAGCCAACGACGAAGGCATCCTCTTCCCCGACCGGGTGAACGTGGACAACGAAGAGGTTTACGAGGATGTGCTCGGGGGAACCTGGTCGCCGTGGCCGCTGTGTGGCGATACGGCCTTCCAACCCTGCGGTACGGTGTCCTTGGGCGGCCGTAACGTGGCCTCGATCTCCGAATGCCCCAGTGTGGTCGTGGTGCTCACACCCGATAAGGGCAAGTGGACCCGTTGCGGCGTGGTGGAAGAGACAGAGATCGCATCGCTGGCCGAGCATGGGGATAAGAAGATGTTGTTGCGCTCCGACAAGAGCCGCGATAAGAACGGTATCGAATCCGGCGAACTCGGCTGCAACGAGGAAGAAGCCTCGCTGAACGGTGCGGAACCCACCGGTATGAGCTGGTTCCCCGGCTACGCGATCGACCTGGAGAACGGCGAACGCCTGAACATGGCCTTTGGCGAGGACAGCTTCTGGGGCGGGGCCGCCGGAAAGGACATGGTCTGGAACCCGACCGATCAATTGCTCACGCCCCTTGGTGAATTGATCGGCGCCGGTTCGCACTGGATCTACATTTTCAAGAACCAGTTCCGGTCCTCCGGCCAGAGCAATCGCATGCCGGCCTACGACAAGGGCGTGTACATGTACAACAACATCGGAACGGAGAACACTGCGAACAACACGCGTTGCTGGAGGTCCTGCGCATGGGTGGGTTCGGCCGTGCTCGTACCGGGCTTCGCCATGAAGTCCATGGCCGATGGGCTGGTGCCTGGGGAGGTGCGCATCCGGATCAACGTGAACAAGCCCTACACGGCGTACATCGCGCCCCCGGGCTATCCCACGCCGATCCCCGAGAGCGGCACGTCCTTCCGCAACGGTGGATTGCCCCTGTACACCTTCAACACCGGACCGCAAGCCACGCTGGTGCAGCAGATCGAAACGGCCAAGACGGCCTGCGATCTGATCGATGTGGTACCGAACCCGTACTACTCGTTCAGCGGGTACGAGACCACCCGCCTGGACAACCGTGTCAAGTTCATCAACCTGCCACAGACCTGCACCATCAGCATCTACAACGTGAGCGGTACGCTGGTGCGCCGGTTCAAGAAGGACAACGAACTGACCTACGTGGATTGGGACCTGCGCAACCAGGTGAACGTGCCGATCGCCGGCGGTGTGTACATCTGCCACATCGACGTGCCGGGCGTGTGCGAGCGGGTGGTGAAGTGGTTCGGTGTGATGCGACCTGTCGATTTGCAGAACTTCTGATCGGAACGTGAAGTACATGATCATGAGCACGACCTTTAGGAACCTCGCCACGGCCGCACTACTGGCCGCGACGTTGAACCCCGCCATCGCGGGCAATCCCGACCGCGCGGGCGCAGCGGGTGCCAGCCAGTTGCTGGTGAACCCGTGGGCGCGCTCCAGCGGCTGGGGGTTGGCCAATACCTCACTGGTCTCCGGAGTGGAGGCGATGTTCGGCAACGTGGCCGGCCTGTCGCACACGCGCAAGACCGAACTCTACTTCGCCAGCACGCGATGGCT
>CAZFAW010000169.1:0-3617 GCA_964517015.1 uncultured Chryseobacterium sp. | reverse complement strand
TTCGATGCGGGGATCCACTACGTCACCGGGAAGACGGACAACGTGCACTTCGGCATCGCGCTGAAGAACGTGGGCCCGCCCATGCGCTTCAGCGGCGATGGCCTTTCCGTACAGGGCCTGGTGATCTCCGGCAGCGATCAGCTGACCCTGGAACAACGCAGCGAGCGGTTCGAATTGCCGTCCATGCTCAACATCGGCGCAGCCTACGATCTCCAGTTCACCGAACTGCATCGCCTGACCCTGGCCGGAAATTTCGCTTCGAACTCCTTCACCAAGGACCAGTTCACCCTGGGCGTGGAGTACGCGTTCAAGAAGATGTTCCATCTGCGCGGCGGTTATATGTGGGAGGACAAGATCACGAGCGAGGAGGACCGTTCCACCGTGTTCACGGGGCCCAGTGCCGGGTTGAGCATCGATCTGCCGTTCGGTAGCGAGAAGAAGAGCCTGGTGGCGGTGGACTACGGATATCGCGCCACGGACCCCTTCAGCGGGTGCCATAGCATCGGCGTTCGCATCAGTCTCTGAACGGAACCCTATCTTCGTGGAGAGGACCCTCACGGGGGTCCTCTTCCTTTCTAAGTACCGATGCCATGGGCAACGCTGCGTACTACACCGAAGAAGGCCTGAAGAAGCTCCAGAGCGAGCTCCACCACATGAAGACGGTGGAGCGCAAGCACATCAGCCAGCAGATCGCCGATGCCCGCGACAAGGGCGACCTGAGCGAGAATGCGGAGTACCATGCCGCCAAGGAGGAACAAGGCTTGCTGGAGGCGCGCATCGCCAAGCTGGAAGAGACCCTCGCCAATGCGAGGATCATCGATGCGAGCCAGGTGGACAGCAGCCGGGTCTTCATCCATTGCACCGTGAAGGTGCGGATCGTCGAGAACGATACGCACCGGGAATTCACCCTCGTGGCCGAGAGCGAAGCCGACATCAAGACCGGCCGCATCAGCGTGGGTTCGCCGATCGGCAAGGGATTGCTGGGCCGCACCCGCGGTGAGGTGGCCGAAGTGGTCACCCCGGCAGGAAGCACCATGCGGTTGGAGATCATCGAGATCAGTCGCTGAGCATGGCAAGCCTCTTCACGCGGATCGTTCGCGGCGAGATCCCGTGCCACAAGGTGGGGGAGAACGATCGCTTCCTGGCGTTCCTGGACATCAACCCGTTGCGTGCCGGCCACACCCTTGTGGTGCCGAAGCTCGAAGTGGACCGCTTCTTCGACCTGCCGGAGGAGGAACTCGCCGCGATCATGCCCTTCGCACGCGAAGTGGCCAGCCGCATCCAGCGCGTGGTCCCGTGCGACCGGATCGGCATCGCGGTGATCGGGCTGGAAGTGCCGCATGCGCACGTGCACCTGGTACCCCTGGATCGTATGAGCGACATGGACTTCGCGCGCCCCAAGGCGAACGTGACCCCCGCGGAACTGGCGGCGCTCGCAGAACGCATCCGCAACGCCTAGCGAACGCGATCCGGGTTGTTCCGCACGAAGCTGGACCAATCGCCGGATCGTGTACCGCCGCTTTTCGATCGGCTGCGCGGCTCACCGTTTCGCGCGAAGTGATGGCAGATCGCCACGGCCACGGCATCCGTCGCATCCGTGCTCGCCGGCAGCTCGGGCACCTTCAGGATGTTCAAAAGCATGGCGGCCACCTGCTCCTTGCTGGCGTTGCCGTTTCCCGTGATCGAGCGCTTGATGCGTTTGGGTGCGTATTCGGTGATGGCGAGGTCCCGCTGCAGGGCGGCGGCGATGGCCACACCCTGAGCGCGACCCAGCTTCAACATGCTTTGAACGTTCTTTCCGAAGAATTGCGCCTCGATGGCCAGCTCGTCCGGATGGTGCTGTTCGATGATCGCCATCGTTCCACGGAAGATCGCCCGCAACCGCAGGCTCTGATCGTCGGCGCTGGCGAAGCGGATGGCGCCCGCATCCAGCAGACGCACCTGTGCGCCCTCCTCCAGGATCACCCCGTAGCCCATGACCACGGTACCGGGATCGATGCCAAGGATGATCCGCTCCTTCGGCAAGGCCACCCCGCTACTTTTGATCGTCATCGGTCAAGATCCAACGCCCACTTGGCACGCACGCTTTTGTTCCTGTTCCGCTGGGCGGTGTTCCTGGCTGCGTGCAGTTACCTGTGGCGTCAATTCGTTGCCGTCGAAAGTACATCGGCCATCGCCTGGCTGCGATCCATGGCGAACGTGGAAAGCGGCACCTGGACCAGCATGGGCGTGGTCCTTGTGCTGATGGCCGTGAATTGGGGCCTCGAGGCGTGGAAATGGCGCGCATTGGTCGCTTCCGAGGAACGGCTTTCGAGCTGGATCGCGTTGAAAGCCACACTGGCCGGTACGGGTGTGAGCCTGTTGACACCCAATCGCACGGGCGAATTCGTGGGTAGGGCGCTCTTCCTCCGACCCGAAGTACGGGTACAGGGCGCCGCCCTGACCGTGCTCGGGAGCGTCGCGCAACTATCGATCACGTGCATGGCCGGATGCGTCGCGTTGTGGCTGTGTACACGAGATCCCTCGTTCGCTCCGCCGGGCCTGCACGGTGCGGCGATCGGGCTGACGGTCGTGGCCGCGATGAGCGGCGTGGTGTTGCTCGCTATGTACCTGCGCCCCGCTTTGCTGCGCTGCTTGTTCGACATGGTCCCCGTATTGCGACCGTTCGATCAGCGGTTCCAAGCACTAGATGCATGCCCTACCAGGACGTTGGTTCTTGTGCTCGCCTTGAGCGTGCTCCGCTACGTGGTCTTCACGCTGCAGTTCCTGATGCTGCTTGGGCTGTTCGAACCACAGGTGGCCCGGCCGGATGCACTGATCGCGGTACCGGTCATCTTCCTCATCACCACCCTGGTGCCCACGGTCATGCTCACCGAGCTCGGTGTGCGTGGCGCGGCAGCGAGCATGGTCCTGTCCGGTCAGGGCGGTGACGCCACAGGTGCAGTCCTGGCTTCCACCATGCTCTGGCTGATCAACGTGCTGCTGCCTGCCGTGTTGGGCAGCATCGTGTTGCTGCTCGCGCGCATCCGGACCAAGTCCGATCCCGCATGACGTTCGCGCTGTGTTTCGCGCTGTTCGTCTTCGTGCTGTCGGTGGCGTACGCCACGCTGGTGGCACCGTGGCGCAACGCGATCGGAACACCCCATCCGTTCGCCCCAACGGCGTGGCCTTCCTCCCCGGGGCCATGGGTCAGTGTGGTGGTGCCCAGCCGCGACGCAGCGCGCACCTTGGGAAACGTGCTGCAGGATCTCCATGCCCAGTCGCTTCCCCACGATCGGTTCGAGGTGCTCGTGATCGATGACCACAGTTCCGACGGCACCCTGGCACTGGTACGCTCCATGGCGCGGCAATGGACGGGACTGCGCGCAGTGGAACTCGCGCACGGCGAGGGAAAGAAAGCGGCGATCGCCCTGGGCGTGGAACTGGCACGAGCGCCGCTCGTGCTCGTGTCCGATGCGGATGTACGCTCGGGTCCCGACCGCCTGGGTGCCTTGGTGGCCTTCCAGCAGGCGACCGCAGCGGACATGGTGTTGATGCCGGTGCGCACGGAGGGTCCTGGACCGTTGGGAGCGCTACAGGCCGAAGAGCAGTTCGCGCTCCTCGGTGCCGCTGTCGGC
>CAZFAW010000168.1:0-6168 GCA_964517015.1 uncultured Chryseobacterium sp. | reverse complement strand
ATCTCGTGGATCCCAGTGGCGATCCGCGAATGAAATGGGGGTTCTATATGACGGAGGGTGGTTGGACAACCGCAGACCCTACTGCGCTCCTGACCGAGGATCCGGCCGATCCTCTTATCCCTTATCATATCCGGTTCCGGTTCGCGCCGGACGAAGAAGGTCCGTGGCAATTCGAACTTTCGATCAAGGCGCCCCACAGCAGCGATCTATCGAGCATTGCGCTGCTTGACCAGCATTACACGGGCTACGGCTTCGTGTGCGACCCTTCCCTGCCCGACAACCATGGGCCCTTGCACGTGAACCCCTTGAACCGACGCACGTTGCAGTTCGAGGACGGTACGGCGTTCTTCGGATTGGGGACCAACATGGTACCAGCGCATGGAGACTTCGGCTCCTCCCAATATCCCCTCTTGTCCCACTATCTGTTCTTCCAACGCGATTTTAACGTCCTGCAGGAAACCATGGAGCGATTGAACAGTGTAGGCGGTAACTTCATTCGCATGTACTTGGGCAACAATTCGTTCGCGCCGGAATGGGTGAACCCAGGTGTGTACGATCATTACTATGCACCACGGCCGTGTGCGGATGGCACAACCGGGATCGAGCAACTTGGCAATTGTCAGGCGCAATGCTGGGCGTTCGATCAAATGCTCGCGCAGGCCCGGAGCAATGACCTCTATGTCCAGTTGTGCATCGATCCCTATCCACCGATCATCGATTACGAGACCTTTTCATGGGGATCGCATCCTTACACGATCAATTTCCTGGAGCCGTATGCACCGGAAACCCCCAACCGCTACGACATGAAGCGCTTCTTCTACAAGAACGGCGACCCGGCACAAACATCCAGTGGTGTGTTCTACTACTGGAAGCGGAAGTACAAGTACATCATGGCCCGATGGGGGTACTCCACGAATATCGCGGCCATAGAACCCTTCAACGAGATCGATCAGATGTTATCCTACTCCGAACAGAACAAGGTTGGTGCGTACGGACTTTGTCCGGAACACCGTGTCATCTGGCAGGCAGATGCTGCGCTTCCCGGCATTCTGGACAATTGGTTGACGGACATTGCCACATACGTAAAAGGCGAAGTGGATCCGCTGGATCCGGTCGCTTCCGCACTTGGCGAAGGCAAGAAACTCTTCTTGATGAGCTATACCAACCCCTGGCCGCCACCCGCTGATCCAGAAGAGTATTTCCTACCGTTCGATAACCCCAATGTGGACCTGTTGGACGTGCATATTGGGATGTATGATAACGATGATCAGATCGAGCGTAGTTTCGACTCCGACTTGGATTATCGAAGTACCTTCCCTACCGCAGCACCTTCAAAACCCTTCCACAACGGGGAGTACAACTACTATGCGAACAGGCTCTATCCGGATGGGAAGTACCGCGACATCGGGGGGCTCTTCAGCAACTACGACGTCTCCTTCCACAACGAACTGTGGGCCTCCGCCTTCTTCGGGAATTTCGCTGCCGGCACTACTTGGAGCGCTGCACGTACCTTTTGGTGGCCGGATGCCACACCTCATGATGATCCGGAAATGCCGCTTGATTTCAGCAATCTATACCAAACGGTTCATTCTGGGTTACACAACGCAATGAATATTCTCGATATTGGAATTGGAGTTGGACTACCTCTAACGAATAAGACGACATATCACAATATCAATTCTCTCCATGAGTTACTGACAAATTCGGATTGGTCAGCTTTCGACTTTTTCAATCAAGACTTTTCGCCACATAAGTGGGTAGAGGATGGCCATCGCATCGAATGTTACTATTTACTAAATGAGCCGGTCCATGATCTGGCGATCGGTTGGGTACACAACTTGAACGCTTACTGGGAGAATGCCTATTACCTCACCCATGACGACCACAATTTCCTGGGTTGCGCAGCCCCGTATGTGGATTGGCATACTCTCCAAGGCTTCGCGCCAGGTCTGGACTATCATGTCACATGGTTCCCTACACGGATGAATACCAGCATACGGCCAACGGATCAATTGGACGACGATGGCAACAGCGCTATCACACTGGACCTTTCGACAGCACCGTTCGGGGGAACGTTCAGCAACTACCTGGACACCCTTCATACGGACTATGCATTCATTGTTTCCACTACGCCAGTGACCCGCAGCCTGATCAACACGAGTCCAACAGACATGGATAGCAGCGATCGCATCCTTGACGTATATCCCAACCCGACCACCTCAGAACTTTTCGTTCGATTGCAAGACGACGACCCGATGACGCTCACCCTTTTCGATCCTGCCGGGCGCAACGTGCGATCCTGGCAAGGGGTTAGAGGGCCGGTTGCACGTGTTCAACTCGACCAACTGGCCAAGGGCACGTATTGCCTTCGTATTGCGAGCGATGCCACGTACAAGACCGCGCGTGTGATCATCCGATGAACATGAGACAGGATCTGAAGTCACCATTGTTTCTGTTGACATTGTGCGTGTATGATGTTACAGGACAACCCACGTTCGAAAGGTACTTCCATGGTGCAGGTACAGCACAAGTGGATCTGAACGAGATGGCAAGCGGTAACATGTTGACCGGCATAGCATTTCAATCAGGGACTACGCTGATGGATCCTCAAGGCGAAATTATTAATCAGCATTGCTATTCGATCGATTCGTTCTTGGTATTGCAATCGGTGAAGCGTTTTACGGACAACGAATTTTATTTCGTGGGGGCGTACCAAAGGGATTCTTGTTCCACTTCGGCGGGCATTACCATCCCGTATACTCATCCATCGTTGGGAAGAATGGATTCCTTGGGTAACGTTTCATCATTGCATTATTTCCAAATGAACACGGCGGGATGTTGGAATGCAGCTATAGACTTATCGATAACTGTGGACCAGGAAGCGATTCTTTGGGGAGGTGGTGGGCCGGGCATCGAGTGGAGCTTCAATGCACTGAGATCGGACACGGCGGGCAACTTGATTTGGGCCAAGCATTTTGCCCAACATGGAAGCTTCCGGTTCATCAAGGAATTGCCTGGCGGCGACCTGCTCGCAGGCATGAACATGGATACCGCTGGTGCCGTTGTGGCGCGGATGGATGCGACCGGCAACTTCATCTGGTGCAAGAGTTATGTGCGGCCAAGGGGCATGGTGCACGATTGCGTGATCGGCTCGGATAGCTCCTTCATCATCACGGGGTTCACCGATAGCATTGCCTCCACGAACGGGTTCACACCGTTGCCTCCGGATTATCATCCAAAGCTGTTCATGATGAAGTTGGATGGATCGGGTGATGTTCAGTGGTGCAAAGGGTATGACAGTTCGCCCTACCTGTGGTATGCGCGTCGCGGCTCCCATGTGGTCACAGGAACGGATGGAAACCCCATTGTGCTCGCCAACCTGGGCGAACCGGGCTACAACCGCCCGTTCAGGCCGTTCCTGATGAAAACGGACCTGAACGGGGATACTTTATGGACCCGCTCGTGCGGCATTGCGGGTTATAGCTACGCGACGTATTCATTGGCTGCAAGTTCCGATGGGGGCGTACTGTTCGCCGGCCAGGGTGGACCGGGCACGTTCCTTTTCAAGACGGATCCCATGGGTATCGTTCCCTGCCATCCGCAATGGCATGCGGTGCAAGTATCCGATCTCTTCCCTGTGGACAGCAGCTTCATACTCTCTTCCATCGACGGCGCCACCTCCCATCCAGCTTTTATCGGAGATACGCTCTACGATCCGATGGAAGTAGTGGATGGATGCACCATTACTGCAATACCTTCCGTAGCGCCGCGGAAGTTCAGCGTTCGCCCCAATCCCAACACCGGCCATTTCACCGTGGCGTTCAAGGATCCTTTGCAGGCCGAGAGCTACTACAGCGTGTACGATGCCCTGGGCAAGTTGCTGTACCAGCGCCCGCTAGCGCCCGGTACCACGGTTCAGGAAGTGGATCTGAGCCGCTTCGGCAAGGGTACCTATGTGATCAAGTGTACCGATGCGGTGGGCGTGAGCTACGAGCAGGTGGTAGTCGAATAGACACCACCGGGTGGTGTTGGAGTAGCTTCGGTGGGCTGCCCGACCACCCATACTGCAATGGCGGGCGGGACGCCCTATGGAACGAACCACTCTGGACGCACGAACCAACGCCGCACGGCGACCTGAGCGGGAACGGGAGGACCTCACCATGAACCTGCCCAACACCTTCGCGGATAAAGACTGCCTCGTGTTCGAGCAAGGCAGCGATGGGGGCTTATACATCGGGACGGACGTGGGTGTGTATTTCACAGACAACAAGCGGATCGCAGCCTTCGACCCCTTATCGCCGGAAGATGCCGATGATCTTTCCAATACGACTGGTTGGGTCCGCCTGGGTGGTGCCTTGCCCCATGTGGTGAGCCATGGGCTCGAGATCAACTACCAGGTGAACCGCCTACGCAACGGCATGAACGGCCGTGGTGTTTGGGAGCACGGCCTGCGCTGCCCTCCCGATCCGGAAGACCGTTCAGAGACCAGCGTGTACACCGCTGATGCGTTCGTGGAAGCGCGGAACGATGTGGGTTCAGATGCCGTGGTGCCCGCTGGGTTCAAGGTGAGCTATCGTGCAGGCAACAGCGTACACCTCACACCGGGATTTCATGCACAGAGCGCCTCGCGCTTCCACGCCTTCATTCACCCCTGCGAAGCCCCGGGCAACAGCTTCACACCGAAGAGCGCTCCCGCCGGTTTTGTGACCGAGGATCGGGAAGCATCTGCTGAACCATCAGGTCTATGGGTCTACCCCAATCCTTCACATGGTCAACTCAATGTGTATTGCTCCGGTCTGCACGATGATGCCGACGCCTCCATTTCACTCGTTGATGCTCGTGGCCAAGTGGTATGGACCTATGGCATGCACAGCCCGGCGATCGCCTTGGACGTTTCGGGACTGCGTGGACTGTACATTATCGTGGTAGTTCACAACGGGGTCCTGCTCACAGCAAAGACGATCATTGAATGAACCTTCGCGTCATAACTGTCCCACTCACCACTTTTGCGCAACTGCTGATTAGCACTGCGGTTGGTCAGTTCTACCCGGACGGGAATGCCGGTTGGTGCTTGTACTGGACCGGACCTCCGGATGGATTTGAGATCAACAGACGCATGCGGCCCGATCCGGATACTGTGATCATGGGCAAGACCTACAAGATATTGGAGGAATTCACTGACCAATCGGGGAATTGGGAGCTTGAACGGGAGTACTATGTGCGGTCGACCCCTGACGGAAAGGGGTACCTCTATCTGCCGGATTCCGCGGCGGAGTTCGTCGTGGGCGACACCGCTGCGTTGGCCGGGGATACTGTTCATCAAGTGCTGTGCTGGTATGACGGATACCAGGGCAACTGCGGTAGCCACTCTCAGGAGTATGCGTTCTTGGACGCGGTTGTCGATTCGGTGGTGAGCATTTCCAACATGGGGGTCACGGTACGCAGGCATTTCGTGCGCCTGCTTTGCGCCGACGACTTGGATCCGGAACCGCAACGTTTCTTCTGGCAAGCTGGAATGGGCACCTCGTTCGGCCCGGTACTGCGCATCGGGAATACACTCGGGTGGTGGAACGTGCCCGTTTGTGCCACCGTGGATGGCGTCAACCAATTCGGCCCCCTCGGTTTGCCCGGCGGTGTGCCATGCTGCGGTCCGATTACAATAGGTTTGGAGGAAGAGTCCAACATACCGATCGATCCTGTGCGCTTGTTGGATCCAGCAGGTCTATACGTGCTCTTAGGGCTCGTTCAAGGCCCCGTCGTGGTGTGCGACCTTAAGGGGGCCACCGTGCTCACTACCTCCTCGCATCTGATCGACCTTACCGATAGGCCGTCGGGCGTTTATGTAGCGCAGATGAACACGAGTGCAGGTAGGCAGGCCGCGCGGCTGGTCGTGGTGCATTGAGTCCGGTGTGCAGGCTTCCAAAGAGTTCGGTGGACATCGTTGAGGGTGATCGAAACTCTACATCCCTAGCCGTGTCGTTCAGCCGATCGTCTTCACCAACCGCTCCGTGATCTCCTCAACGGAGCCCACACCATCGATGCCGGTGTACTTGCCCTCACTGTCGCGAGAGTTAGGCGCGCGGTGGTGTGTGGGACGGAAGCCGTCCTCTCGTGCCTTGCATTGTGGATCAAGCAACGCTGATGCTGATCGCCAGACTCCGTCCGGCT
>CAZFAW010000167.1:0-6184 GCA_964517015.1 uncultured Chryseobacterium sp. | reverse complement strand
TGCTTCACCTCGGTCTCGATCCGGGCCACGTCCTCGCCGGGCTTGCCCACGATCGTGAACCAGTGCACGATGTTCAGGCTGTTGAAGGCCTTCTGGAAGGTGGTGAAGGGCACGTAGATCTTGGCTTCGGGGTTCTCGCCCATTTCGGCGCTGCTGCGCTTCCGCGTGATGCCGACCACCTGGAAGTACACGCCGTTCACCTTGATGTACTTGCCGAGGGGCTCTTCCTGCTCGAAGAGGCGCTCCACGGCCTGCCGCCCGATCACGCACACCTTGCGTTCCTCGCGCAGGTCGGCATGGTTCAGGAAGCGGCCTTCGCTGATGTCGAGGGCTTCCACCTGGATGATCTCGGGTTCGGAGCCGTAGATCGAGAAGGCCGCGGTCTTGCTCTTGTAGCTCACGTTGTTGCCTTCCTGCCAGCCGCCCAGTTGCAGCTGGGGCGAGCAGATGTCGATCCCTTCCACGTTCCGGCGGATCAGGGAGATGTCGCCGTTGTCGAAGTTGAACCGCCGCCCGCGCTGGAAGCCCGCATAGGGCTTGGTGGTGGGCATGGTCCACACGAAGCAGCTGTTGGTGGCGAAATCCTTGAAGCCGCCCATCACCGCGTTGCTCAGGCCGTTGCCCATGCCCAGCATCACCACCAGCATGAAGATGCCCCAGCCCACGCCGAACATGGTGAGGAAGCTGCGCAGCTTGTTCCTGCTCAGCGTGTTCCAGATCTCGCCCCAGCGGTCGCGGTCGAACATGGCTTATTCGTCTCGGAGGGCTTCGATGGGACGGATCGCGGCGGCGCGGCGCGCAGGGTACAGGCCTGCGAGCAGCCCGGCGATGATCAGTGCGGCCAGCGCGCGCAGGGCCACGCCGATGTCGATCGTGGGATCGCGGAAAAACTCGGTGCCGGGGATCGCGCTGGCCAGCAGCTCCAGCAGGCCCACGCCGGCGGCCAGCCCCACGTAGCCGAACACGGCCGTCACGAACAGCGCTTCGAGCATGATCTGGCCGATCACGTTGCCGGGGGTGGCGCCCAGGGCCTTGCGGATGCCGATCTCGCGCGTGCGGTCCTTCACCACGATCAGCATGATGTTGCCGATGCCCACGATGCCGGCGATCAGGCTGCCGATGCCCACGAACCACAGGAAAGCCGAGATGCCGCCGAAGATCGAGTTGAACGTGCGGGTGTTCTCCACGTTGTTGTCCAGCCACAGCGCGCGATCGTCGGTGGGGTCGAAGTCGTGCGCGCGCGCCAGGGTGTGGCGTGCACGATCCTCGGCCATCCGGGCGCCAGGCAGGGTGGCGTCGCTGAAGCTGAACATGATCTGGTCCACCTCGCGTTTCGCGTTGAAGACCTTCTGCGCCGCGCTCAACGGGATGAACACCGGGCTGCGCTGCATCATGCCGTGCCCGCCGCTCTCGAACTCGTACAGGCCCACCACTTGGAAGGGCACTCCGTTCACGTTCACCCACTGGTCCAGCGGATCCTCGTCCTTGAACAGTTCCTTGCGCGCGTCCTGGGCGATGCAGATCACCTTGCGCTCCTGCTGCTCGTCCACGGGATTGATGAAGCGGCCCTGCAGCACGATCTGCTTCTCCAGCTGCTGGCTTTCCGGGTCCACCCCGCGGATGTTGTAGCTGCCGAAGTTCTGCCCGTGCTGCAGCTGGCTGTTGCCGCGCCATACCCGGTAGCTGCTGGTGATGTGTTCCAGGCCGGGTATGGAATTGCGCAGCGCCTCCACGTCGTCCTCGTCCAGCTGGATGCGCCGGTTGGCGGGCAGCCCCTTCCAGGGCTTGCTGGTCTCACCGCCCCAGAGCTCGATGCTGTTGGTGGCGGTGTTGCGGAAGTTGTAGGCGAAGCCGTTGCGCAGGCCGCTGCCCATGCCCAACAGGAAGATCAGCATGAAGATGCCCCAGAACACGGCGAAACCCGTGAGCACCGCCCGGAGCTTGTTCTTGCCGATGCTCTGCAGCACCTCGCCCCATTTCTCCCTATCGAACATCGGCGATCAGGCTTGCGGGGTCCAGGTGGGCGTTCTCGATCGACCCGTCGCGAAGGCGGATCACGCGCTGGCTGGCTGCGGCCACCGCACGTTCGTGGGTCACGATCACCACGGTGAGGCCGTGGTCGCGGTTCACGCTCTTGAGCAATTCCATCACCTCCTTGCTGGTGGCGCTGTCCAGCGCACCGGTGGGTTCGTCGGCCAGGATGATCTTGGGGTCGCTCACCAGCGCACGCGCGATCGCCACGCGCTGCTTCTGGCCGCCGCTCAGCTCGTTGGGCAGGTGGTGCGCCCAATCCTTGATGCCCACGCGGTCCAGCAATTCCAATGCGCGTTCGTTGCGCTTGCGCCGGCCCACGCCCTGGTAGTAGAGCGGAAGCGCCACGTTCTCCATGGCGTTCTTGTAGCCGATCAGGTTGAAGCTCTGGAACACGAAGCCGATGTACTTGCTGCGCAGTCCCGCGTTCTCCGTTTCGCTCTGGCCGCGGATGGTCATGCCGTCGAGTCGGTAGGTGCCGCTGTCGTGCTCGTCCAGGATCCCGATGATGTTCAGCAGGGTGCTCTTTCCCGAGCCGCTGGATCCCATGATGCTCACCAGCTCGCCCCGGTCGATGTGCAGGTCGATGCCCTTGAGCACCTCCAGCACGTTCGCACCGGTGCGGTACGCCTTCTTGATGCCCTTCAGGTCGATCATGCGCGGAACGGCCCCGAAAGTACCGGCGGCCCTGTGCCGGACGGTTGGCCTTACACGAACGGTTGGGCGGTGGGGAGGAGCGGGCGGTGCCTCAGCGTTCAGCCTCCGCCTTGATGTGCCGCAGCACGCGGCCGTGGATCCGGTGCAGGATCGCATCGCTCCACAGGCGCCAGTACCACACGGGCCAGATGGCGTGCGTGTACCAGGTGGTGCCTTCGAGCAGGGTGCCGCCGTCCGCGCGTTCCACCAGCCGGAACTGCCCACGGTGGCTCCGGAAGAAGCCGTCGATGTGCGGCGCGTTCACGTGTGCGTAGATCGAGAGCTCGGTCATGGGCGGAGGGAATTCCGCCACATCGAAGGCCAGCAGACGGGGCTCGTCCCACACGGTGATCGGTTCCACGAAGGGCCCGGTGTTGAACTGGCAGTAGCGGCAGGCACCCTTCCCGCGCCCTGTGATGCGTGCTTCGATGGGGTAGGAGATCCCCGCGCGGAACAACAGCTCCGTGGGCGCTTCCATGTGCGAGAAGGTGATCAGCCGGTCCCACACCCGTTGCGGCGGAGCGTTCACCGGTATGGCGGTGACCACCTTGAAGAGCGGGACTTCCGGCGGCGCCAGCGCGCTGGCACCCATCAACAGCGGTGAAACAAGCACCAAGGCGCGGATGGCCGGCCTGCCCCGGTACCCGTCTTGCGCGATGCCGCGGCCCACCAGGGCGCCCACCAGGGCGATGGGATAGAGCAGGGGAGCGGCCATGACAAGGCAGAGCACGCCTTCCATGGCCAGTACGAACACGGCACCGAGCGCCATGGACAAGGCCAGCAGGGCCACTCCAAGGCTCTGGCCGATCGAACGTGGTGCACGCCAGTTGTACAGGTAGGCGCTCAGCGAACCGATCACGAACGGAAGACCGATGAAGAGCGCATGGCCGTAATCGCGCAGGATCCGCACGTTCAGGAAGCCGAGGGGCAGCACCAACGCAAGGGTGATCAGGATCGCGGCCGCTGCGCTGCCGGTCCGGCTGTGCGGGATCAGGCGGTCCAGCCGCCCGGCCGGTGGAAGGTCGAGCACGTGCGTGCGCCCCGCACTGGGGGCGGCGGCCAGGGTGGCGAAGGCATAGAGCCGCACCACGGGCACGATCATCAACCAGCCGATCCACCTGCGCCAGCCCGCATCGCGTGCCCGCTGTAGCGCCACCGCCGTAAGGCCGATCGTCAGCGCCACGTGGATCGCCACACTCCACCAACGCTCCGGCGGATCGAGGTCGAAGAGCTGGAGGGGGTCGAGGAATTGCCAGCCGTCGGGGAAGGCCCCGGGCCCCGCATCCATGTGCACGATGCGCAACAGCAGGTAGGCCAGCGCCAGCATGCCGGTGGTCCAATTCAGGTAGGCGAGGCGTTTCATGGACCGGTGGGAGCGGGAATTGTCAGGTCAAGTTCGAACCGGGGTCCCGGGGACCGTTCGCAACATGGGATCGCGGAAAGGGGGATCACTTGAGCAGCGTGCCGGCGGCCTTCACGAACCACTGCACGTCGCGGCGCGTGCTGTGGTCCAGCAGGGTGTCCAGGCGGGTGGTGAGGTCGTGCAGGTCGTGCGTCATCTTGCGGAAGCTCTTCGCCTCGGGCGTGGCGCCGGGTATGTCCTCGAGTTCGTCCAGCAGGCGCACCAGCGGCTCCAATTCGCGCTTCTTGCGTTCGCGTGTGATGTGCGTGGCCACTTTCCATACGTCCTTCTCCGCTTCGAAGAACTCGCGGCGTTCCCCGGCCTTCAACACCCGGCGCACCAGGCTCCAGTCGATCAGCGCGCGCAGGTTCATGTTGGCGTTGCCGCGGCTGATGTTGAGGCGCGCCATCACGTCCTCCGTGCTCAGGGCATCCGGGCTGATCAACAGCAGCGCATGCACCTGCGCCATGCTCCGGTTGATGCCCCACGCGCTGCCGAAGGCGCCCCAGGCTTCGATGAAGCGTTCCTGGGCATCGCGCAGATCGGTGGTGGCGGACATGACGGCGCGAACATATCGTGTATAACTGAAGTTTCAAATAGTATTGAAATATTTTTCCACCGATCGCCCCGGGCCGTGCCTTCGGAGGGGGTGCGTACGTGCGCGTAGCTTGCCCGCGTGAACGATGTGCTCGAACGGTTCTACGCCGCGCTCGCCCGGCGCGACTGGGAGGCGATGGGTGCGCTCTACCACGCCGATGCCCGCTTCTCCGATCCGGTGTTCCCCGATCTGGACGCGGCGGGCGTGCGGGCCCTATGGCGCATGCTGCTTTCCAGCGGTACCGACCTGCGCGTGACCTACCGTGTGCGCGATGAACGCACCTGCGCGTGGGAGGCGGTGTACACCTTCCGCGCCACCGGCCGGCCCGTGCACAACCGCATCGTCAGCCGGTTCACGTTCCGCGATGGACTGATCCTGTGCCAACGCGACCATTTCAACTTCTGGCGCTGGGCACGGCAGGCCCTGGGGCCCGTGGGCCTCTGGCTGGGTTGGAACCCCCTGCTGCGACACCGGGTGCGGACCACTGCGGCGACCGTGTTGGCGCGCAGCCGAGCACGCTAGTCGTGTTTCGCGGGCTTCCTGCTGCGCGTGAACCATTCGTGACCGGTCTCGAAGCGGCGCAGGATCTCGGCGATGCGTTTGGCGCGTGTCGCTTCGGTCTTGCCGCTACGCACCCAATGGCAGATGCTGCGGCGCATGCCCGGGGGGATCTTCTCCCATCCCGCTTTCAGGTCGGGCAGGAAGTCGAGCGTCGCGGCCAGGTCCTGCGGCAGGTCGATCCTGTCCGGCTCCGGATCGAGCCATAGCTCCACCTTCACCATTTCACCGGGCCGCGTGATCCGGGCTTGTCGGCGTAGATCGCCGCCCAGCACAAGGATGTGGCGGCCGCTTTTCGTGGGCATGAGCGCGCGGTCCACCGCCACGCCGTTCACCAGGCATTTCACCCGCACCTCGCCGCGCTTGCCGAACAGCTCCTTCACCTCGTGCGGGAACTCAACGAAGCTCCACGCGAAACGACCGGTCATGCGCTCCAGGGGCGCGGTGAACTTCCAGATCCGCTTCGGCTTCTTCGCCATTAGGATCAGCCACCGGCCTTCTTCGCCTTGTACCCCTTCTCGGTGAGGTAGGCCAGCACCTTGTCGCGGTGGTCGCCTTGCAGCAGGATCACGCCGTCCTTGGTATTGCCGCCCACGCCGCACTTGCTTTTCAGCGCGCGGCCCAGATCATCGAGGTCCGCCTCCTTGCCCACGAAGCCAACAATTCGCGTTACGGTCTTATTGCCACCCAAACGATCGAGGTGGATGCGCAGATCCTGCTCACCCGGCTTCAGCGTTGGCCCGCCGGATCCTTTCGGACCGCTGGAGTATACCAGCTCGCCGAAGGAGTTGAGGGTGCGCTTCTTCATAGGTCAAAGATGAATTCCATCTTCTGATCTTCTAATTATCTGATCATCTGATCGGCTACCTCCACCACGTGATCAACGGCGACGTGTGAGG
>CAZFAW010000166.1:0-6197 GCA_964517015.1 uncultured Chryseobacterium sp. | reverse complement strand
CCATCCTGAGCCAGCACCTCACGCTCATGCGCGACAAAGGGCTGCTGGGCGTGGAAAAGGAGGGCAAATACAGCTACTATCACCTGGAGCAGCCTGGATTCCTGAGGATCATCAAGGACCTGGAGAGCTGCTGCGAGCGCCTGTGAACATGGAGACCATCGGCTATGCAGGCGCCGTGCTCATGGGCCTTTCCCTGGGCCTCATCGGCGGCGGAGGCAGCATTCTCACGGTACCCATCCTGGTCTATCTCTTCCAGGTGGATGCGGTCCTGGCGACCGCGTATTCCCTCTTCATCGTCGGCCTCACCAGCCTGGTGGGCAGCGTGAGCCACATGCGCATGGGCAACATACACTGGCGTACTGCTCTCGTCTTCGGCATACCGAGCATTCTCGCTGTGTATGCCACACGTGCTTGGTTGGTGCCCGCCATTCCGGACCCCATCATCAATTCAGGTTCGCTCACGCTAAGCAAAGCCATCGGCATCCTCATCCTCTTTGCGCTGATCATGGTGGCCGCAGCCTACAGCATGATCCGAAAACCGGGAGCGAAGGCCGATGCGAGCGGAACGGGCCAGGAGGTGAAATTCAACTACCCGTTGATCCTGGCCGAGGGCGTTGTGGTGGGAATGATCACCGGCATCGTAGGTGCGGGCGGTGGCTTCCTCATCATCCCGGCGCTGGTGCTGCTGGCGAAACTGCCGATGAAGCAGGCGGTGGGCACCTCGCTCATCATCATCGCGGCCAAATCGCTCATCGGCTTCACCGGCGACCTGAAGGGCGGCGAGGTGATCGATTGGAACTTCCTGCTCACCTTTTCCGCGATCGCCATCGGCGGCATCATCGCGGGCAGCATCCTCAGCAAACGCATCCCCAACGAGAAACTCAAACCTGCCTTCGGATGGTTCGTGCTCGTGATGGGCATCTACATAATCGGAAGGGAACTTTCCAACCTAAGCTAACCCGCGCGGGCGACGTTCAAGTCGCCCAACAACTCCACAGATCATGAACATCGAACAGATCTACACCGGCTGCCTTGCACAGGGCGCGTACTACATCGAGAGCGCCGGAGAAGCGGCGATCATCGACCCGCTGCGCGAGACCGGTCCGTACATCGAACGGGCCAAAGCGCGGAATGCGAAGATCAAGTACGTGCTGGAGACGCACTTCCACGCGGACTTCGTGAGCGGACACCTGGACCTGAGCAAGAAGACCGGCGCACCCATCGTGTACGGACCTAACGCGAACCCCACGTTCGACGCACACATCGCCAAGGATGGGGAAGAACTGAAGCTCGGCAAGGTGACCATCAAGGTGCTGCATACACCCGGGCATACCATGGAGAGCACCTGCTACCTGCTCATCGATGAGAACGGCAAGCCGCACAGCATCTACACCGGCGACACGCTCTTCATCGGCGATGTGGGCCGCCCCGACCTGGCGCAGAAGATGGGTTCGCTCACGCAGGAAGACCTCGCGGGTTTCCTCTACGACAGCCTGCACACCAAGATCATGCCCCTGCCCGATGACGTGATCGTATACCCAGCGCACGGTGCCGGCAGCGCGTGCGGCAAGAACATGAGCAAGGAGACCTTCGACACGCTTGGGAACCAGAAGTCGACCAACTACGCGCTGAAGGCCGCGACGAAGGAGCAGTTCATCAAGGAGGTGACGGACGGCCTGTTGCCGCCGCCCGCCTACTTCCCGCAGAACGTGGCGCTCAACAAAGGCGTGATCGAGAGCGTGGATACCGTGAAGGCGAAAGGCCTGCGCGCGCTCACGCCCGATCAGTTCGAGCTCGTCGCGGAGACGGAAGGCGCGCTCGTGCTGGACACGCGCAACGCCGAGGACTTCAAGGACGGTTTCATCCCACGCAGTATCAACATCGGCATCAAAGGCGACTTCGCTCCCTGGGTGGGCAGCATGATCCCCGACGTGAAGCACCCGTTGCTCCTGGTGACCGACGAGGGCATGGAAGATGAGGTCGTGACCCGTCTCGCCCGCGTGGGCTACGACAATGTCTTCGGCTACTTGAAGGGCGGCATCACCGCGTGGAAAGGCAGCGGCAAGGAAGTGGACACCATCGAGCGCATCGACGCGGAGGAGTTCGCCAAGCGTTTCCACGCCGGCAAGCTGCGCGTGGTGGACGTGCGCAAGGACGGTGAGTATGCGGCCGAGCACGTGGACGGCGCCTGGCATGCTTCGCTCCAATACATCAACCAGAACATCGCCGCCTTCAGCAAGGACGAGCCGAACTACGTGCATTGCGCGGGTGGCTATCGCAGCATGATCGCAGCGAGCCTACTGAAATCGCGGGGCTACCACAACCTCGTGGAGGTAAGGGGCGGTTTCAACGCTATCAAGAAGACCGACGTGAAGGTGACGGATTACGTGTGCCCGAGCACAGTGATCAGAAAATGAGATGATCAGATGATCAGATAATCGGGGGCGACATGGACATCAACGAGATCGACCTGAAGGACTGGCAAAATACTCTGGTCAACGATGAGTTCTTTGGTAGCTCATTGGTGGCTGAGGCGCCTGCTTCCTACAACCCCAGGTACATGGACAATGCGATCGTCAAGTTGACCTTTGAGTTCGCGCTATCCATCTGGGACCTGTCGGAAGAGCTTCAGGAGAAGAAGAAGTTCGCGTTGTCGAATCAGCTCTTCCGCAGCGGAACAGGCATCGGCGCTTTGGTGCGTGAAGCACAGAACGGTGAAAGCCTGGCCGACTTCATCCACAAGATGAAGATCGCGCTCAAGGAAGCGGACGAAACGGAGTACTGGCTGCTCCTCTGCAACGAACGGATGATCGCCAGTGCCCAGCCTTGCCTCGAAAAGCTCCTTCCCATCATTCGCATCCTGAACAAGATCATCTCCACCAGCAACACTAAACTGCCGATCAGAAAATGAGATGATCAGACGATCAGATGATGTCCGCCGACCAAGGAGGCATTCCATTCTCTGATCATCTCATTATCTGATCACGAACATCTCCTCGAACAACGCAAACACCGCATCAGAAGATGAGATGATCAGACGATCAGATGATATCCTCCCACCAAGGAGGCATTCCATTCTCTGATCATCTCATTATCTGATCATCTGATTACCACCACCATGCTTGAGATCATCAAACAACCCTGGCCTTGGTACGTTGCCGGCGCCCTCATCGGCCTCACCGTGCCCTACCTGCTCCTGGTGGGCAACAAGAGCTTCGGGATCAGCAGTTCGCTGCGGCACCTATGCGCGGCCTGCCTGCCGGCGAACATCAAGTTCTTCAAGTACGATTGGAAGAAGGAGGTGTGGAACCTGTTCTTCGTCGGCGGGATCGCGCTGGGTGCGCTGATCGCGGCGCAATTCCTGAGCAACCCGGATCCGCTTGTACTTGCGGAACCAACGGCGGAATACCTCGCCAGCAAGGGCATCACGGATACCAGTGCGTTACAACCAACCGAGATATTCAGCTGGAGCAACCTGTTCACCCTGCGCGGCCTCATCTTCTTCGTGATCGGTGGCTTCATGGTCGGCTTCGGCACGCGCTACGCCGGTGGCTGCACAAGTGGTCACGCCATCATGGGTTTGAGCAGCTTGCAATGGCCGAGCCTTGTGGCCACGTGCTGCTTCATGGTCGGAGGCATCCTCATGACCTGGTTCATCCTTCCCTACCTCCTTACGCTCTGACCGATGGAAAACACCTTTCAGCAAACACCCGGTGCGGCCGCGTTGAACGACCTTCAAGTGCGCGAGCAGGATGCCATCTGCGTGAACGAAAGCGAACTAAAGCACCCGTGGTGGTACAACTTCAAGTACGCGGCCTGGGGCATCCTCTTCGGGATCGTCTTCGTGAAGGCGGAGATCGTAAGCTGGTTCCGCATCCAGGAAATGTTCCGCTTCGAGAGCTTCCACATGTACGGGGTGATCGGCACCGCCGTAGTGGTCGGTCTCATCAGCGTGTTGATCATCAAACGCACGAAAGCAAAGACGATCTACGGCGAAGCCATCCACATACCGAACAAGGAGTTCAACAAGGGGCAGATCTACGGCGGCTTGCTTTTCGGTCTCGGTTGGGCGATCACAGGTGCGTGCCCTGGGCCGCTGTTCGCGCAGATCGGTGCGGGCTTCAGCGTCATCATCGTCACCTTCCTGAGCGCCGTGGCCGGCACATGGGTGTACGGGCTGTTGCGTGAGAAGCTCCCGCATTGATCCGGCGGCGCCATGCTGATCCCCGTCGTTCTCCTGCTCATGACGCTCCTCACACTCGTGTGGCAGGGCGCCACCGAAGGGGCCATGCGTGCCTTGATGCAGCACAAAGGACTCACGTACGATCCACGTAGCGGACGTTGGTTGCGACGTTCCTCGGTGATCATCCTGGTCTCCATCCTCGCATACATGGCCTTGCCCAAGAAGTGGTTCGAGCCGCCACCGCCGATGGTGGCCACCTATGCTGCGGACAGCTTGTGGTTGGGCATGGACACCACGCTCATCGACCACATCGGTGACGAGCGCGAGGATCTCGTGCGCTACGGTCGGGAGCTGGTCCGCAATACGGCGTTCTTCCTCGGTCCGACAGGCATCGTAGCGCAACAGACAAACGGCATGAACTGCCAGAACTGCCATTTGGAGGCCGGCGCAAAGCCGTGGGGAAACAACTACAGCGCTGTGTGGAGCACGTACCCGAAGTTCCGCGAACGCAGCGGCACCATCGAGACCGTGCCCAAGCGCATCAACGACTGTTTCGAGCGCAGTCTGAACGGTACGGCACTGGACACGACAAGTCGCGAGATGCAAGCCCTGCTGGCCTACATGGAATGGCTGGGCACCGGCATCGAAGCGAAGAAGAAACCGAAAGGCTCAGGCCTCGCCGAACTTCCATTTCTGGATCGTGCGGCGGACCCGGTGAAAGGCGCCGCCATCTACACGGCGAAGTGTGAGAGTTGCCACCAGAATGACGGTGGAGGCTTGATGGCCGCTTCGAGTTCCACCTACCAGTATCCGCCGCTCTGGGGCGAGCACAGCTACAACATCGGTGCAGGGCTCTACCGCCTTTCGCGCTTCGCCGGGTACGTGAAGAACAACATGCCGCAAGGCGTCACGTGGGAGAACCCGCAACTCACCGATGAAGAAGCCTGGGATGTGGCGGCCTACGTGAACTCGCAGCAGCGGCCATCGCGTGACCTGTCGAAGGACTGGCCGAAGATCGCAGGCAAGCCGGTGGACCATCCCTTCGGGCCGTACGCGGATGCGTTCCCCGAGGAACAGCATAAACTCGGACCGTTCGGGCCCATTGCCGAGGCGAAGAAGAAGGGGATCAGATGATCAGAGAATGAGATGATCAGATAATTGGAGGAACAGAAGATGAGCGACATCCAACACCCGGAAGGCTGCACGTGCGGTGCGCACGACGAAGCCGTGAACGCTGTGAGCCGACGCCAGATGCTCCGCTCCTTGGGCGCGCTGGGCGCTGGTTTGACCCTAGGGCCCACGCTCGCGATGGGCGCCATGAGCGATCCTGTGCGACGCAACGAGCTGATCGCTTCAACCGCGGTGGCCCAGGGCAAGGCGCAGAAGTTCTCGCTGCTCTTCACCAGCGACATCCACGCGCAACTGCACACGCACGACGAGTTCTTCCTGGAGAACGGAAAACCGGTGTACAAGAAACGAGGCGGCTATGGCGTGTTGAAGACGATGATCGATACGCTACGCGCAGAGGATCCCGCCAACACGCTGGTGATCGACGGTGGTGATTGTTTCCAAGGCGGCGGTGTGGCGGCCATGAGCGAAGGGCGGGCCATCGTGCCGCTGATGAACCGCATCGGCTACGACCTGATCCTGCCCGGCAACTGGGAAGTGGTGTACGGCAAGGAAATGATGCTGAAGGACCTCGGCGGCTACCGCGCGGCGAAGATCTGCGCGAACATGTGGCACGAGAAACTCGCGGACTATTGCGGTGACACGAAGGACCCGAACGCCGACCTCGCGGGCGAGATGATCTTCCAGCCCTACTGGACGCGCATGATCGCCGGGGTGAAGATCGGCTTCATCGGCTACAACGATCCGCTGACGCCCAAGCGGCAGTCACCGGCGTACAGCTGCGGCATCAAGTTCACGAAGCCGGAGGTGAACGTGGCGAAGTACATCCGCATCCTCCGCGACTACGAGCAGTGCGCCATGGTGTTCCTGGTGACCCACATGGGCC
>CAZFAW010000165.1:4412-6224 GCA_964517015.1 uncultured Chryseobacterium sp. | reverse complement strand
CGTCGAAGTTGCCGGTGCTGATGCGCTTGGCGAAGCGGGCATCGTACAGCGGCGCGGGACTGCTCTTGATCGCGGCTGCCAGTGCGTCATCCACCACTTTGTTCTTTGGCCCTTCCTTGGCTGGAATGTCCAGCAGCAGCACTTCGGCGCCGATGTTGGCGAAGTGGCACGCGATGCGGCTGCCCATGACGCCGGAGCCGAGCACGGCGACTTTACGGATGTTGCGTTTGGTCATGTGTGATTGAATGCTTCACCACAGAGGCACGGAGAGCACAGAGGAATGCGCTATGTGTCGGACGTATTCCATTTTGGTGTTCTCTGTGTCCTCTGTGCCTCTGTGGTGAATATCAGAAGAGTTGTTCTTGTTCGAGAATGCGGTCGAGCTCCGACATCACCTGCCGGAAGTTGCTCAGTTGTGCTTGCGTGAAACGGCTCTGCACCGCCTCGTTGAACTTGATCACGGTGTTGCGGCTCACATCGCGCATTTGTTTGCCTTTCGCCGTGAGGTGGATCCGCACCACGCGCTTGTCCGCCTTGTCCGGTGCGCGCTTGATGAGGCCCTCGTCCTCCATGGCCTGCAAGGTGCGTACGAGGCTGCGCGCTTCCATGCCCATCTTGGGCCCGAGCTTGGTGCTGGGCGTGCCGTCCGGTTCAACGTTCAGCAGGATCTGGCCGATGGCCATGCTGCCGCCGTACTTGGCCGCCTCCGTGTTGTACAGGCGCGAGATGCGGCTCCACACGCGGCGGATGGGGAACTCGATGGTCTCGTCGGGGCTCATGCAGGGACGTGCGGAACGAAAATTACAGTCGTTCGTTATGCGTGCATACCAAATGCTTGGTGACTTCTCCACGATCCCGGGTAGGAAGGGTGGATGCCGACCGTTCTACCTTCGGCCCGCCATGAACCGACACCTGCTGTTGCTTGCCGCCGCCGCCGTGCTGATCACCGCCTGCAAAAAGGAGGAAGATCCCGAACCCACTCCGACCGACGCCGGTCCACGCCTGATCCTGACGTTCAAGTTCGACAGCACGCAGACGCGCCTGGACAACCTGGGCCTGCCCAGTACCGTGCCCGCGGGCCACGGTGCGCTGAGCCCCGTGTTCCATGGCATGAGCGCGCACTACGTGGAGTTCGCCCCGACGGCCACTACGCAGCTGGGCGATGGCGATGTGGTCTACCACGCACCGGAGACCACCCTGGGCGGTGCCACCGCGATCGATCACGACCTGTGCCTGGTGGTGGGGCAGGGCGGCGAATTCCTGAACGTTCCGCTGAGCGACCTGGCAGCGGGTACCTACCAATGGCTGCGCGTGTCGCTGAGCTACCAGAACTACGACATCAAGTTCACCACGTTCGGAACGGAGTACCTGGGCACCATCGCCTCCTTCCTCGGCTTCAACACGTACATCACCCAGTTCCAGGTGCACGATTCGATCGTAACGGTGAACGACGACCGGCTGCAGGGTTTCTGGGCCTTCGAGGTGATCGATCCGCCCATTCCCACACCGGTCACGTTGGGCCAGGCGCCGGTTACCACCGTGGTGAACCCGCTCAGCGGCACATCGCCCATACCGCCCGGTTCGTGCGTGGTAACGGGAGCCTTCCCCGTTCCGCTCACCATCACGGGCACCGAAACGGAGGATGTGGTGATCGAGGTCTCCTTGAGCACCAACAAGAGCTTTGAATGGGCCGAGACCGATGCGGACGACACCTTCGAGCCTGTGGATGGCGAGACGGTGGTTGACATGGGCATCCGCGGCATGATCCCCACCGTGCAGTAGGCTCAGGAAGGCTCTTTCACCGGTCGCTTC
>CAZFAW010000165.1:0-4312 GCA_964517015.1 uncultured Chryseobacterium sp. | reverse complement strand
CAGCATCAACTTCTGCCCCCAGCTTTCCTTCTCGCCGAAGTTGGCAAGGACCCATAGGGAACCCGTGGTGCTGTCGGTGGCGAAGAACGTGGGCAGCATCGTCCAGCTATCGTAGGCGGGTGCGCTCACGGCAAGGTGTTCCACGGTGCTGTCCGCCGCGAACCGGTACCGGAACGAACGCAGGCCTTCGAAGGTCTCTTCCACGTTGCCCGCCACCATCAAGTAGGTGCCGTCGAGCAGGTCGAAGGTCACCTGCACCAACAGGGTGTCGTGGTGCACATTGTCATCGACCATGGGGAAGGGAGCACGTGCCAGGGAATCGGCCGGGAGTGCGGTCGGAGAAGGTGTGGATGATCCTGCGTCGGGAACGGTGGTTCCATTGCAGCCCGCTGCCGCCGCCGCGACCAGGCCCGCCACCGCGACCGTTTTCCAGGGGGCCATTACCGATCGGCCTCCACCACGCCGCTGCCGGTCACGTCGCTGCGCACATCGGCGGGTGTGCCCCTGAAGTGCACGTTGCCACTGCCGGTCACACGCGCGTTCAGGCTGGCGCGCACGTTCACGTGCACATCGCCACTGCCGGTCACGCGCACAGTGGCATGTTCCGCTTGAAGGCCGAAGGCCTTCACATCGCCGGAACCCTGCACGCTCAGGTCCAGGTCCGGTGCGCTGCCGTCCAGCGCAATGTCGCCCGACCCTTGGATCGATGCGTGGATGCGCTGCGCGTTGAAGGCGACCTTCACGTTGCCGCTGCCCAGGACGTCCAGATCCACCGCCCCTGCATTGAACGCTTCCGAACCGCTCACATCGCCGGAACCTTCCACGCGGATCGCATCGATCGTGGGCACTTGCAGGTGCACGATGAAGGGTTTGTCGGTACTGTAGCACGAGCGGGTTCGGATGATCCAGATCCCGTCCGTCACGGTGGTCTCGAGCAGGTCGATGATGTTCGCCTGTCCTTCCACCGATACCTGTTGCGTGGCGCCCGGAACGAGTTGCACATCAACGGAACCCTGCACGTGTATGCCGTGCAGGTCGGCCACGGTGAGGGTGCGCGTCACGGGGTTGCCGGTGCCTTTCACGCAGTCCAGCATGCCGCACGAGGCGGGCAGGCCGGCGCTCAGGCCCGCCGCGAGCGCGATCAGCGTGGTGCGCGCACGCCTCATCGGTTCAGGTAAACGTCGCCGGAGAACTCCATGTCCTTCACCCGGATCACGTAGAAGTAGGTGCCGATGGTGCATTCCTCGCCGGCGAAGTTGCGGCCGCTCCATACCAGGTCGCCACCGAAGCTCTCGAACACCTTCTGGCCCCAGCGGTTGAAGACGAACATGTTCGTGCACGCACCGAGCATGGCCTCGCTGTCGATGGTGAACACATCGTTCTGCCCGTCGCCGTTCGGGGTGAACACGTTGGGAACGGTGATGTCCACCAGTTCCTCGTACGTGCCCACGGGCCAGCTCTGCGTGGCGGAGCCGGTGCACCCGAACACATCGGTGATGGTGAGCGTGACGGTGATGGTCTGGCCATAGGGGAATTCCCACTGCGGGTACTGTTCGTCGCTGTCGCTCACGCCATCGCCGTTGAAGTCCCAGGCGTAGCTCACGGCGCCGGAGCTCAGGTCGTTGAAGAAGGCGCGCATGCCGTCGCAATTGGGCTCCAGCCGCACATTGAAGGCTGCTGCAGCGATGCCCTGCACGTTCACGGTCACGGCGTCCGTGTTGGTGCAGGTGTCGCTGGTCACCGTTACGATGTACGTGGTGGTGAGGTCGGGCGAGGCGTTCGGGTTGGGGAAGGTGGGATCGTCCAGGTCGGTGTTCGGCGACCAGAGGAAGATGGCACCGGGCACCACCGACGTGGGGCTTCCACCGATCTGCACGGTCTCGCCCACGCAAATGGTGAGGTCGGAACCGGCGTCCGCTTGCGGATCGTCGTTCACGTCCACGGTCATCGCATCCGTGTTCTGGCAGCCGAAGCCATCGGTCACCGTGAGGGTGAAGAGGGTGGTGCTCGGCGGGGTGGCCTGCGGCGTGGCGCTGCTCGCATTGTCCAGGTAGGCCGCGGGGCTCCAGCTGAAGTTGCCCGTGCCGCTGCCCTGCAGTTGCACGTCGAAGCCGGGGCATACGTACAGGTCCGGTCCGGCATCCACGGTGGGCAGGGTGAGCACGTTCACCGTGATGTCGTCGGTGCTGGTGCAGCCCGTACCGGTGTCCGTGAGCGTAACGGTGTAGGTGGTGGTGGTGGTGGGTGAGGCGATGGGATCGGACACATCGACCGGTGCGATGTTCGGCCCGGTCCACAGGAAATCACCCGTGCCTTGCGCGTTCAACTGCACCGATCCGCCGTTGCACAGGGTGGTGTCGTTGCCGGCGAAGAGGAAGGGCAGCGGGTTCACGGTCACCGTCACCGAGTCCGAGCTGCTGCAGCTGTTCACGTCGTTCACCGTTACCACGTACGTGGTGGTGATGGTGGGAGCGGCCACCGGGTTGGCGGCGGTGCCGTTGTCCAGGCTGCCGGCGTTCGACCAGCTGAAGATGCTGCCCGCCGGGCCGGTGGGGCTGCCACCGATGGGGGTGTCATCACCGTTGCAGATGGCCACATCGGCGCCCGCGTCCGCGTTCGGAAGCGCGTTCACCGTGAGCACGAGTTGATCGCTGTTCACGCAGCCCAGCACATCGATCAAGGTGAGGGTGTACGTGGTGGTGGAAGTGGGGTAGGCCAGAGGATCGGTGATCAAGCTGTCGCTCAGTGTGAGGCCCGGGGTCCACACCACGTTGCCGGTCCCGGTTCCGTTCAATTGCGCGGTGTCGCCGATGCAGATCGCCTGGTCGGCGCCGGCGTCCACGAAGGGATCCAGCACGCTCACGTAAAGGGTGGAGACGGCCTCGCAGGCGGTGCCGCCCGCGACCGTGTAGGTGTAGAGCCCTTCAGGGTCCACCGCCGGATCGAACACGCCGCCGTGCGGGTTGTTGGCGGGGTCGCTCCAGGTGCCGCTCACATCGGGTGCGCCGCCCAGGGAGTCGATCAGGTTGAAGGCGATGCCACTGCCGCACACCAGTGCCGAATCGTTCAGGCCTGGATCGAGCGCAGGCTGTTCGTTCACCGTCACGAACGCCGTGTCATTGGGGCAGGGCGCGCCGCTTGCCAGCACGTACAGGAAGGTGCCCGGTTGCGAGGTGCCGGGTATGTAGGTGTTGCCCACCACCGTCAAATTCGGATCGTACCAGGTGCCGGTGCTGTCGTCGATCCCGGTGCTCAGCGGCAGCTCGAAGGGAGCTTCGCTGCTGCACACGTCCACGCTCTGGTCAGCGCCTGCATCCGGCAGGGTGTTCACCGCCACGTTCACCACGGCGGTATCCGGCGGACATGCCGAATTGGCCACCTGCACGATGTAGTACCAGGCGCCGGGATCGTCGCCCAGCGAAGGATCGAAATCCGCGTCGTTGTCGATGAAGGTGGGATCCTGCCACACGCCCGAAGCGTCGTACGAACCGGTCAGGTGATCGAAGAGCCAGGCGCTCATGTTGGAGCAGATCGTTACGCTGCCATCGCCGCCCGCACTGATCGGTTCGGTCACCGTTACGAACACGCTGTCCGAAGCGGAACAGGCGTTCGTGTCGCTCACGGACACGTAGTACATGGTGGATACCGCCGGTGAGGCCAGCGGCGCTGCCACATCGGTAGCGCTCAATCCGGTTGCAGGGGTCCAGGTGAAGGTGCCGGGACTGGGCGTGCCGATCTGCACGCTGTCGCCCAGGCAGATCACTTTGTCCGGGCCGCCGTTGGCGTTGGGAAGCAGGTTCACCACCACCGTCACTTGATCGCTGTTCACGCACGCGTTGGAGCCGGTGGCCGTGAGCGTGTAGAAGGTGGTGGCTTCGGGTGATGCCAGCGGGTCGGGGATCGTCGGATCGCTCAAGCCCGCCGCCGGTGTCCAGAGCAGCACGCCCGATCCCGATCCCTGCAGTTGCACGGAATCGCCGGCGCAGATCGTCTGGTCGGGTCCGGCATCCACATCCGGAACGGTCAGTTGGGTCAACGTCACCTGATCACTGCTCGCGCAACTGTTGCTGTCGAGCACGGTCACGGTGTAGGTCACGGTGCCTGCCGGCGTGGCCGTGGGGTTCGCCACCGCGGGATCGTCCAGGCCCGGTGCGGGCGACCAGCTGAATTGCGCACCCGGAGGCCCGGTGGGACTACCCCCGATCACAACGCTGGTGCCCGGGCAGAAGCTCGTATCCGGCCCGGCGTCGGCCAGCGAAGGCAGGTTCACGAACACGGTCACCAGGTCCTTCGTCACGCAGGTGGCGCTGTC
>CAZFAW010000164.1:0-6231 GCA_964517015.1 uncultured Chryseobacterium sp. | reverse complement strand
AATAGGTACCGGAATTGGAACCTGCGGCGAAATGGTTGAACGTGGCACCGGCGGCGATGTTCATGCTGCCCGTGTGGTTGAACACCGAGAGTTGGTTGACCTGACCCGCATTCAGGTTGAAGGTTCCCGCATTGTTGAACGGAACGCAGCAAGCGATGCCCTTGACCGAGTTATTGTTGATGTTGATGACGCCGCCCGCGTTGTTGTTCCAGACCTGTCCACCGGCGGCATTATTGGTGAAACTCCCCGCCGATGTTCCGTTCACGTTGAGCGTGCCATTGTTGTTGAAGGCGGCGTTCGCGGAGTTCAGGTTGATGTTGCCATTGGTGACCGTGAAGGTTCCGTTGTTGGTGAGGTACGCAGCGACACTGGCGTGCTGGATGTTGACCTGTCCGTTCACGGTAATGGTACCGTTGTTGGTGAGGCCCACCACTTCGTCGAGATAGCTGCCAAGCGTCATCGTACCGTTGTTCACCAGGTAATTGGGCACCCTCAGGAACGTGCCTGTGGTAAGCGAACCTCCCGCCTGGATGGTGAGGACTGCGAACACCGCCGAGCTTCCGGCAGGGCCGTTCAGCGCAATGAGGCCACCGGGGCCCACCTCCACTGCACCGCAGCAGCCCATGCCTCCGCATCCCGATTGGACGATATAGGTGCCAAGGATGGTGGCATCAACGGTCGCCGCACCATTGTTGAATCCATGGCAGCCGGCCGCACTGGTCAGGGTGGCGCCTGCTTCAATGGTCAGGTCGTCCATCATGATCGCACCCGCGTCGTTGGTAAGCGTTACGCCGTGCGGGGCACGGACCGTGATGGCGGTGCTGTTCGCGGCCGTGGGGTATGTGGCCGCAGCCACCCAATCCACTCCGTCGAAACGCTCCCAGGTTCCGGGCGTGTGCCAGGTTCCGTTGCCCGCGCTGCGGTATGCATTGGTCGACTGTGCCGGGGCGGCAGAGGTCAATAACGTTCCAAGCAAGAAGATCCCGGGAAGAAGCCGTGTTCGGCACCGGTCGTGCTGCGCGTGTCGCATGTCGTTGGGTTTGGTGGTGGCTGCGGTATTGCGCACCAAAAGGAGCCCGATGCGGCACGCCGGTCAATACCGGGAAACCCTGAAATCCGGTCACTCGAGCACCGGCCCCTCCACGCTCACCGTGGTGCCCTTGCCCGGCGTGCTGTCGATGGTGATCGCACCGCCGATCGCCGCCGCACGCTTGCGCACGTTCGCCAGGCCCATGCCTTCGGATGCCGCCGATGTATCAAAGCCCACACCGTTGTCCGCCACGATCACGCTGAGGCGGCCGGGGGTACGCGTAACGTCGATGCTCAACTCCGTGGCCTTCGCGTGCTTCAGTGTGTTGCCCACGAGTTCCTGCACGATGCGGTACACGGTGATCTCCACACCGCGCTCCAGGCGGTTCTCCAAGCCGAAGACGCGGAGCTCCACCGCCAGGCGACCGGTCACGCGCACCGAATCGCACAAGCCTTCCAGCGCCTTCTCAAGGCCGAAGCGTGCGAGCGTCCCAGCCACCATGTCGTGGCTGATGCGGCGCACCTCGCCCACGGTCTCCACCAGCAGACCGTAGACCTTCTTGTATTGGCCTTCCCGCTCCTGCTGGTCGGTATCCATGCGTTCCTCCAGCACCTCCATCTGCATCTTCACGTTGCCGAGCATGCTGCCCACGCGGTCGTGCAGGTCGCGGGCCACGCGGTCGCGCTCCTTCTCCTGGCCCTCGAACATGGCGTGCATGGCGGTGATCTCGTTCTTCTGGAGCAACTCATCCACCGTTTTCCCATGCAACTCCTTCTCCTGCTCCAGGCGTTGCCGCCGCGAACGGGCCAGGCGCCACAACAGACCGGCCACCAGCGCCGCGAAGGCCGCGACGCCGATGAAGATGTTGCGTTGAAGTGACTTGCGACGGTCTTCCGATGCGGCCAGATCGAGGGCTTGCTGTTGCTCGGCGATGCGGCGCTCCTTGCGCTCGGTGTCGAAGAGGACCTCGGAACGGGCCATGCGCTCGTCGAAGCGGGTCTTGTTGATGCGATCGGCGACCTCCGTCTGCAAGCGCAGGTAATACAAGGCACTATCGGGCCGGCCCAGGGAATCCTGCCGCTCGTGCAGCGCCCACAGCAGTTCAGATACCGCGCGATCATCGCTTGCACCTTGGGCCAGATCCAACGCCCGAAGCGTCCAGCGCATGGCCTCCGTGCGGCGGCCCAGTTGCCAAAGTGCCGACGCCTTGTGCTGGCAGGTCTTCGGATCGCTGTTCCGGCCGGCAAGCCGCGCCTGGATCGAAAGTGCGCTGTCCAGCCGTTGCAACGCCGCAGCGGGGTCGCCCTTGCGCAACAGCACGTATCCGGAACTGGAGAGCAAGCGTGCGCGGACCAGGTCATCCGTATGGCCGGGGGTGTTCAGCAGGCTGTCGATCAAGGCCAATGCACGTGCGTGCTCCTTGCGCATCACCGCCACTGCCGCCAGGTTGCTGGTCGCGTTCTGGGCCAGGATGTCCATTCCTCCGCCCTTCGCTTGGGCAAGCACGGCAGTGTAGCTGGAGATGGCTTCGTCGTAGCGTCCCTGCTTGAAGGCGATGTTGCCCTTGTTCAGAAAGGCCATACCGATGCCCTTGGCGAAGTCCGCACCGCGTGCGATGCGCTCTGCCGCGGAAAGCAGATCGAAGGCCGTTGCCAGCGAATCCATGCTCACCAGGATCTCGGCCTTCCCCACGAGAAGTTCCACTTCCTCGCGCGGGAAGCGGTCCGGGGCCAATCGGTGGATCGCCTCATCAACGATGCGAAGGCCCGATGGATCGTTCCCGGCCCACAGTTCGATCGCCGCGCGCAACTTGCCGACCATGGCACCGATGCGGGGATCGGTCCATGCGCCTTCGACGGCCATGCTGTCCAACGCGGCGAGGGCCGGTTGCATGCGCCCCTGCCGGAACAGCGCGGTGGCACCCGCCAGACGGCCCAACCTCCGTTCCGCATCGGACCCCGCCGCAGCGTACTGCGTTGCGATCCCCGACAGCCCGGGCACGTCGCCGTTGCCGCTGGCGGTGCGGTATCGCTCGTAAACGGCTGTTACTGCTGCTGCCGTGTCCTGCGCGCACAGCATCCGCGATCCCAACAGGGGAACCAGCACCCACAAGGCACGGAACGCCGAATGCCGGAGGATGGCCCGCATGATCGCCTCAGTGGTCCAGGTCGTTCTTCAAGTCCCCGACCTCGCGCAAGAGCCGGTCGATGCGACGCTCGATCCGACGTTTCTCGTTGAGCGGTATGCCCAAGGGAGCCTTGATGGTGGCCGCATCAACATGGTGCGGCAGATCTTGGATCAACGCCTCCAATTCGCACCAGCCGAAGAACAGGTCGCAAAGGAGCGGGGGTTCGTCGCAGCGCGCTTCACAGGGATGTTCGGCGTTCGGCCCGGGCTCGAACCGGCGCTGGTCGATGCCTTCGCTCCAGCACCGCATGGCGTACACCGGGTATCCTCGATCGTATTGCTCCAACGGGAGATGAACGGAAAATGCGCCCAGGATGCCCAATTGCCGACAAGCCAAACGTGGATAGCAGTTCCTCGTTTGATCTTCAAAGCAGCTCAGAGGAAGGTCCGCATCCTCCAGGACGAATTGCGAACGATGGAAGGCGGCGAGTTGTTCCGCCACGCGGTGAAGCACGCTGCGCCCGATATGGGGCCACCAGAAGCCGTACTGGTCGGGGAAGCCCACCCGGGCCGCCCAATCGTCCGCTTCGTATTCGCTGCCGGTGTACTCAACCGCATGCCCGATCTCGTGCAACAGCATGAACGAACGGAGCTCGTGTTTCACCGCAGCATCGTCCAGGAACCTTCGGGGCATACGGACCGTGCCGTACAACGCATACCCTACTGTTTCAGGGTCAGCAGCGATGTACGGGAAGGCATCGTCCGTGACCCGCTCTTCGATGACGAAGACGAAATCCCTGAACGCGATGGAGTCCATGCGGTAGAAGGAGCGAACGAGGTTGGCGCAGGCGCGATCCACGTCGCAGGGGAGCGTACCCTCTTCGACCGGCCCTTTCCCGGCCGTGAAGCGTATGCGCCACCGTTCGTTCTTCGACCCGTCCGCCTCATTGCTCCGCGGCAGCGAGCGGAAATAGCGTTGTGCATTGGCAGCATAGTGCACGCTTCGCGCTCGTTTCGCCGCGTGCAAGTCCGTGTCCGGGATCGCTGCCAACGAATCGCAGGCACAGGTGCACACCGTACCATCGGCCTCCGCGAGCAAGATGGCGCGGGCCAGGGGCAACGCCCTCGCGCACAAAGCGCGCGCTTCCATGCTCGTGGACATCTTGCCGGGGCACTTCGGCGGGCGCCGCGAAGCATCCTGCGCTCTACCGTTCGCGACTGCGACCAGTAGCAGGCAAACGACCCACGTACGTGCGGGCTTCACGGCTTCTTCCCTGGCACGAGCAGGAACAGTGAACCGCTGGAGCGCATGCTCCCGACGAACTTGACCTTGTACTTGGGCTCGACGCGAGCCCCTCCCCCACCTCCGGCACCAACCAGTGTGATCGATTCCTCATGGGTATCGGACCCTCCTTGGATCGCACACACCACGCGGACCGGCCACTCCCCGCGGAAGGATAGCTTGGTGAAGCCCAACGCCCATTGATCCGTCAGAGCGGGTGCGAAGGTGCGTTGGTATTCGATGGTGATCACACTCCCTTGGACCACCGGCGCAAGGGTCTTTCCTCCCGTACCCGTCGCGGGGCGGAATCCGTCCGGGTGTGCGATCGTCAGGTAGTACGTACCGTCCCCGGGATCGTTGTTGGGCAGGAGCAAAGGTTCGATGTTCCATCCAGGAAGCGTAGGCAGCGGCATTGATGTTGGTAGTGTTAGAGGTTGTCGCCCCACCCCCGCTGCATGGCGTACTTCACCAGCCCGGCGGTGTTTCGGACGTCCAGTTTATGCATAATGTTCCTTCGGTGGGTCTCCACCGTAGGCACACTGATGAAGAGGGCCTCGGCGATCTCCTGGGAAGTGCGCTCCTGCAGGATGAGCTTCACGATCTGCACCTCGCGCTTGCTGAGGGAGCCGTAGCGGTCCTCGCCGCGGCGGTCCTTGAAGCGGTCGCCCAGATCCACCAGGGCGCGCAGCTCCTTCGCAATGAATCGCCTGCCTTGCGCCACGGCGACGAGGGCCTCCAGGAGTTCGGCCTTGTGGGTGGTCTTCAGCAGATAGCCGCTGGCGCCCACATCCATCAATTCCAACACGAACTCCTTGTGGCCGTAGCTGCTGAGCACGAGCACGCGGCTCTCTGGGCTGGCGTTGAGCACGCGTTTGGTGGCCTCCACCCCGTCCATGCCGGGCATGTTGATGTCCATGAGCACCACATCGGGCCGCAGGGCATCGGCACGCTCCACGGCTTCCTTGCCGTTCGATGCGCGCCCCACCACGTGCAAGCCGGCCTCCCGCTCCAGGATGGACTCGATGCCGTCGAGGATGATCGACTGGTCGTCCACCAGCAGGACCGAGGTGCTCTTCTCTCCGTTCAACATGCGGCAAACATGGGGGGACCGCCCGGGTTTCAAAATACCGGGAAACCATGGATCGGTGTTCCGGGGATCAGGGGTGGCGGATATCCCCCTCTTCGGGGATCCGGGACAGCTATGCCGGTGATGCAGTACCACGGGCTTTGTCCGCGCGGCGTGGATGCGGCTGTAGCTGCGGTGCGGCTCAGCCCAGCACTTCCTTCACCTTGGCGCCGATGGTGGCGGGGCTGTCCACCACGTGGATCCCGCTCTCGCGCATGACCTTCTTCTTGGCTGCGGCGCTTTCGTCGGCGCCGCTCACGATCGCGCCGGCGTGGCCCATGGTCCGGCCTTTGGGGGCGGTCTCGCCGGCGATGAACCCGACGACCGGCTTCTTGCAGTTCTCCTTGATCCACTTGGCCGCCCGGATCTCCAGATCGCCACCGATCTCGCCGATCATCACGATCGCCCGGGTCTCCGGGTCGTTGGCGAAGAGCTGCACGGCTTCGAGCGTGGTGGTGCCGATGATGGGATCGCCTCCGATGCCGATGGCGGTGGTGATGCCCATTCCGGCCTTCACCACCTGGTCCGCGGCTTCGTAGGTGAGCGTGCCGCTCTTGCTCACGATGCCCACCGGTCCCTTTTTGAACACGAAGCCGGGCATGATGCCCACCTTGCATTCGCCGGCGGTGATCACGCCGGGGCAGTTGGGGCCGATCAGCGTGCAGT
>CAZFAW010000163.1:0-6254 GCA_964517015.1 uncultured Chryseobacterium sp. | reverse complement strand
ATCGATCCACGATCCCTAGTGCTACCAATTCATCGAAAAGCGGATTCGCCCATGTGGTCATCGTCCGCAAAGGAAACAGGAAGCGGGTCATGCACAGCGTTGGTACTTTGCGGCGCCAGCCCGGGTTATGAATCGGGTACTGGGGTTTGCGTGGGCATAGTAAAGGAACAGGGAATCGCGAATACCGCGCTAGTGTATGCGGGTACGCTCGTTGGTGCTGTCAGCATCCTTTTCGCCCAACCGGTGTTCTTGACGAAGGACGAACTGGGGCTGACCCGGCTTATCCTCTCGTTCAGCACGGTGCTCGCCAGCTTGCTTTCATTCGGGATCAGCTCCGTAACGATACGGTATCTCCCGCGCCTATTCGATCGGGAGCAGGGACATCGCGGCTTCCTGGGTTTCGTCGTGCTGTACCTGTCCATTTCCGTCACTCTGGGGCTGATCGCGTTTCACTTCCTGCGCCGCCCCCTCGCCGGCCTGTACGGCGATGAAACCGGCGTTTTCAGCGAACATTATGTGTTCGTCGTCCTGCTGTCGGTCTCGTACTCATTCGTACTGGGCTTCAATTCCTACTGCATGGTGCTCATGCGCAGCATCTTCCCGACGTTCTTGAACGACATCGTCGTCAGGCTGCTGTTCATCGCTATCATCCTCCTCCACTTCAACGGCATCCTCGGCCAATATCAATTCCTGCTGGCCTTCTGCCTCATGTACTCCATACAAGCTGTGGCGCTGTTCATTTATGCGCGCTCGCTGGACCGCCCCTCCCTGATCCCGGACATCCGCCACATGCGTCGTGAGATAGGGCTGCGACCGATGCTGCGGTACGGCGCGATCATCACGTTCACCGCGATCAATTCGGTGACATTGAAATACCTCGATTCCATCTTTGTGGGCCGCCTATCCCTTGAGCATGTCGCCGTGTATTCCGTGGCGGCCTTCATCGGCCTTATCATCGAAGTGCCGCTGAACGCAATCGAACGGATCGCCAACCCCGCTATTTCGCATGCCCTCGCGGCGAACGATCTGAATGCCATCAGGACCATCTACCATCGGTCCGCCAGGTTCCTTCTTCTTATCGGTGGTTGGATGTTCATCATGGTCGCATTGAACGTCCACGACCTGTTGGAGCTTCTGCCCGTAGGCTACTCTGCGGGGGCACCTGTGGCCGTGGCTATCGCGCTCGGCGCACTGATCAACATGGCCACCGGCATCAACTATCCCATTCTTGCTAATTCCGACAGGTACATCTATGGATCCGTATTCCTTTTTGTGTTGCTCGCGCTCACTCTCGTGGGCAACTGGTTGCTGATCCCGAGGTTCGGCATGATGGGCGCCGCCATTACGACATGCGCAGCAAATGTGGTGTACAACGCGATGAAGTTCGAGTTCATCCGCAGGCGCTATGGACTGCAGCCCTTCGACCGCATCACCCTACGCACCACTGCTGTCATCGGCGCACTAGTGGGCATCTTCGTATTCGCAGACCTGCACTTCCATCCGGTTGTGAACATCGCCGCTCGTGCTTCCGTAGTCAGCGCGCTTTTTCTCTTCTGCACCTTAAAAGCGGGCTCCTTCCAGGGGCTTGAGGGTTATCTGCCCGCAACGCTGCGTGAACGGCTGAACATTCGGGATTGAGCCATGGTCAGGGTGTTCATCTCCACCTCGCACATCAGCAGCGTGTACATGACACTGTACGCACGTGCCACACATCTGCCCGAGCACAAGGACGTCCTGCTTGTCGATGTGGGCACCCGCCGCCAGGAGGTGATACGTTTGATAGAGGAGGTTTCAACGTTCCACGATTGGAGCCTTTTCCGCAGTTTTTCAGCGGAGGCTCCGGAGGGGCATCGGTACGAACCCGGTTTACGCAAGCGTCTTACCAGGCGTTGGAAAGGTCTGCCGCTAGTTCGCGACCTCTATAACCTCCTGCTCGATCTCTTCCAAAGCGGCAGAAACGCCCGCTACCGAAGCGCGCTCGTGGAACTCCTAGCGCCATTAGCGAGCCCCAAGGACACGCTCCAGGTTCATGCCCATACGGAAACCTACCTGCGCATTCCCATGTTGCAGGCGTTCCCGAACAGCACATGCGACTTTTTCGAGCATGGACAAGGCGACTACATCCATGTGCTCGATGGTCATCTCCCGCTTGGACGGTTGCATGCGTTGTTCGCAGCACCTTACCGCCGCTTTCTGGAGCAGCGCGGATGGTCCTCCGAATGGGTGATCGACCTTCAAGGCAGTGCCGGATTCGCCGAACTGAGCGAACGCTTGTTAGTTCGCCACGGTGTTGGGCCCGTCGATCACATGGTTACAGGACCTGTGGTGCTCATCCTGCTCGAAGCACTGGACATGTACCATGTATCGGAGGCCTTCTGGGGGGCCTATATCGATCATGTGGTCTCGTACCTTGGATCACCATACGATTACCATTTCATCCTAAAGCCGCATCCCAGCCAATCTGCGCATTCCCTCAAGTTGACCGAGGAGCGTTGCGGGGAGCTCGGCCTGAATTACACACTACTGAACACAGCGCGCCAGAGCAGCATGGCCGTGGAGGTCGATTTCGCACGCTGGGCCGCTCGCACCCATCATGTGTTCTGCCTCGTATCCACGGGCTGTTTCTACCTCTCACAGCTATACAGGGCCCCACACATCCACTACCATTATTCCACCTCGTTCATGGAGAAATGGATCCGCAGCGCCCCCCCGCAGTTCAGGCAATTGTTCGAGAAAATGAAGCCATTGATCTCCGAGGTGCTCTCCGAACGCTGCCAACCCTACTAAAGGGTCCAGCCGTCGTCCACCACGATGTTCTGGCCGTTCACGTAGCGGCTGGCGTCGGAGAGCAGGAAGAGCAGCGTTCCGCAGACATCGGACGCATCCAGCATGCCTTTGTTCGTGCCCATCGCATCGTAGCGCGCCTGGAACGCATCGGGCTGGCCGGCGCGAATGCCCCCGGGGCTGATCGCATTGCAGCGGATGCCCATGCCGCGGTGATAGCTGGCGATGTACCGGGTCAGGTGCACGATCCCGGCCTTGATCACCGCGTACTCTACGGGCATGGTCATTCCGGTGCCTTCGTAGACCTGGAACCGGGGCGCCACCACGCCATAGATGGAGGCCACGTTCACGATGTTGCCGTGGCCCTGCTTCCGGAAGTGCTCCAGGAAGCGTTGTGCGGGGAGGAAATACCCTCCGGTGTGGAGGCCCACGTTCTCCATGAAGTCGGCGATCCCCACGTCCTCGAAGCGGCGGCCATACTGTGCATTTCGCGGATAGGCGCAGTTCACCAGCGCATCCACCTTGCCGTGGGCCGACCAGGCCGCATCGATCAGCGCATCCACCGAAGCGCGGTCGGTGACGTCCGCATCGATGGCCTGGAGCCGGTCGCCGCACCGGCCGATCAATTCCTGGAGCCGTGGCGCCGCGGGGGCGTTCAAGCGATCGGCCACCACCACTCGCGCACCGGCCTGCACCATGGCCTCGCTGAACACGGAACCGAGACGCCCCGCGCCCCCTGTGATCACCACGATCTTGCCGTTCAACATGTCAGTTCGTTTTTCGGAAGACCGGTTTCACCGATGGGCCCACCAGATGGCGCTCAATCCCGTCCTCCAGCGCCGCTGCATACACCTTCGCGGCCTGCCGTGCAGCCGTAAGGGTCAGGTCCAGTTCGGTGTCGCCGTGCGCGAGGGAGAGCGCCACCCACGGCATCAACACGCCGCCGCGAACCATTTCCTGCGACCAGAGCGTGCGGAAGGGCAGCGACACCGCGCCCGTGGCATCCGTGGTGGTGTAATAGGGGGAGCAGGCGAACCCGTGCGCCCGGAAGTGGTCGTGAACGCCGGCTTCCTTCGCCACCTGGTTCAACCCATCGATCAGGCGACGCCCGAATTCCCACAAGTGCGCAGTGACCGTGTCGCGCTCGTAGATGGCCACCGTCCGGTTGAACGCACCGAAGGCCGACATCTCGCTACCGTGGGTGGTGCTGATCAGGAACACGCGCTCGGCGCCGGGTTCGCGGATCCCGCCGAGGTCCATGATCTCGCGCCGCCCGATCAAGGCCGCCAGTGCGAACCCGTTCGCCATGCCCTTGCCGAACGTGGCCAGGTCGGGTTCGATGCCGAAGACGTTCATGGCGCCGTGCAGGTCCCACCGGAAGCCGGTGATCATTTCGTCCAGCACCAGCAAAGCGCCCTCCCGGTGGCACAAGGCCTTCACGCGATGCAGGAAATTGCGTGTGCGATCGGCGCACACGGCGCAACTGCCGGGTTCGCGCATGCCGGGACATTCCGCGCCGCAGGGCGACATGTACGTGGCCGGCTCGAGCATGACGCACGCGATCCTCCCGGGATGCGCCGCGAAAAGGGCCTCCAGCGAGGCGGGATCGTTGTAGTGGAAGGTGAGGCTGAGGGCCTTGTGCTCGGCGGGGATCCCCTTGTCCATCGGAGTGGTACCGATGAACCAGTCGTCGTACGTGAAGAAGGGCTGTTCCACCGGAACGGCCACGTGGGTCCTTCCGGTGAAGGCGCGAGCGAGCTTCACGGCAGCGGTGGTCACGATGGAGCCGTTCTTGGCGAATTTGACCATGTCCGCCCATGGGAAAAGGCCGATCATGCGCTCGGCGGCCTCCAATTCGGTGAGCGAAGCGCGGGTGAGGTTGTTGCCCTTCTGGATCTCCGCGATGGCCGCCGCGTTCACTTCCTCGTTCGCATAGCCGAGGGTGACCGCGCGCAGTCCCATGCCGTAGTCGAGCAACTTGCGGCCCTCGGCGTCCCATACGTACGCACCCTTGCCGTGCGAAAGGATCCGGGGTGCGTTCGCCGGGTACTGGTCGTCGCCGCGGCTGTAGGTGTGCGCACCGCCGGGTATGACCTTGTGCAAGCGATCGCTCCAGTTCATTGCGGGGGGATCTTTCCTTCCTGGTGAGCGCGCATCAAAGCTTCCACGATGATGAGATCGACCAGGTCATCGACCTCGAACGATTTCCACTTCGGCAATTCGAATCCGAGCGTGCGTTCGTGGTAGAAGCTGCGCCGCGCGCGCAACGCTTCGGTGCGGGCGATGTACAGGCTGCCTTCGAAGAAGTACACATCGTCGATCTCCTGGCGCCGTTTGAAGACGAACGCACCACCGCCCAGCGGATGCAGGAACCGGCGTTCATCCATGGTGGCCAGGAAATCCGGGTGGCCGCTCTCGGTGCGGCACACGCCCACGATGCTCTCCGCGGTGCCGGTGGCGGACAACAGGTCCATGGCCCTCACCACATCGAGCGCATCGCGTTGGGGCGAGGTGGGCTCGAGCATGCAGACCCGATCGAAGCGATCGCCGTGCGTAGCGAAATGGTCCAGTGCATGGAGCACCACATCGATGGAGGCGGCCGCGTCGGTGGCCAGGTCGGCGGGGCGCAGGAAGGGCACCTCGGCCCCCGCTTCGCGCGCCACCCGGGCGATGCCCTCATCGTCGGTGCTCACCACCACGCGCCCTTCACGTTGCCGCGCGGCCTCCAGGGCGGTGGCCACGGTCCAAGCGATCAACGGCTTGCCCAGCAGGGGCCGTACGTTCTTCCCGGGCAGTCCCTTGCTGCCGCCGCGCGCCGGAATGAGGTACAACGTGCGCATTTACGCGGTGGCGTGCAGGCGACGGGTGTCGTGGATGGAGCGGATCGCGGAAAGCACATCGCGTTGCTCCTCTTCGGTGATGGTGACCGAACTGGGCAGGCTGATCCCCGACCGCGAAAGCCGCGTGCTCACCTCGAACCGCTGGCCCGGCCGCACGTAGCGCGCATAGGGCGGCATTTCGTGCAGCGGATAGAACAGGGGCCGCGTTTCCACACCGTTCTTGAGCAGCTTCTCCATCAGCTCATCGCGGCCGATCCCGAAGCCCTCGCCCAGGATGCAGCTGTACAGCCAATATCCGTTGTGCGCCCAGGGCTCCTCGGGCGGCAGGGTCACGTGGCCCAAGGCACCGAGCCCCTCGTTGTAGCGCATGGCCAGCCGGCGCTTGGCCTGCACGAATCCTTCCAAGCGTTCCAACTGTGCCACGCCGATGGCGGCCTGCACGTTGGTCATGCGGTAGTTGAAGCCCACGAGCTGATGCCAGTAACGCTTCTGCTTGTCCATGCCGTGATCGCGCAGCACCGCCGCTCTGTCGGCCACGGCGGGATCGCGGAACAAGGTCATCCCTCCTTCGCCCGTGGTGATGGTCTTGTTTCCGAAGAAGCTGAAGGTGGCCGCATCGCCGAAGCTGCC